>CBJKNR010000072.1:0-11520 GCA_966417555.1 uncultured Sphingopyxis sp. | reverse complement strand
GGCGCGCGCGGCAGACGATCGCGATCGCGGGATTTGCGATCGCGGCGCTCGGGACGATCAACGGTGTCGCTTGCATCGCCGGGCCGATTGCCGTGCGGGGGGACCTGCTCGCGCTGCCCGACGAAGCTTGGCTCGAAAGCTTCGAAACCCAGCTCATGACAGTTGTGCGAACCGCGCGCGTCGCTGTTCCTGCCCTGATCGAGAGCGGCGGCGGCAGCTTCGTCGCGACGTCCGCCTATTCGATTCGCTCGCCCAAACCGGAACTCGCCCATTATACCGCCATGAAAGCAGCCATTCCGATCGTCACCAAATCGATCGCCAAAAGCTATGGTGCGCAGGGCATCCGCGCGAACTGCATCGCACCGGGGGCGATCGCGACGCGGCCGATCGAGGGCGTGGCCGACGGCGACCGCTGGCGCTACATGCGCGAAACATTCGGCATGAAAGCCGGCCTCGACCGGATCGGCGAGCCGCAGGAAGTGGGCGAACTCGTCGCATTTCTCCTTTCAAGGGAGGCCGCCTACCTCACCGGCGCGACGATCAACATCGATGGCGGCACCGATTTCTGAGCCGGCAATTTATGTTGCACCGCAAACTAACCCAAGATATACTATCATAGTATAGTATTTCTCTCCCGGGGGTCTCCAATGCGTCCGATCATCCTGCTTTCCGCCTTTGTCCTTTCGCTTTCCGGCATTGCCGCGCACGCAGCCGATGCCCCCGCCAGCGCCACGCGGGCGCCGCGCGCAGGCGAAGTCGTCCGCGACAGCAAGCAGCGCGTTCTCGGGCGTGTTCACGACGTCATGGCCGACGGAACCACATTGGTCGTCTTCAGCGGACGCGTCGTCCGCCTTCCGGCAAGCACCCTCAGCTTTGTCGACGACAAGCTCGTCACCTCGCTCACCAAGAGCGAAGCGCTCAAGCTGAAGTAACCGGGCGAAGCACTCGGTCGCGCGCGACCGGGTGCATCAGCGCGACCCCGCGCAAGCCTCATCGTCCAGATTTTCCTCGATATTGCGCGCCATCCTGTCGAGGAAGACGCCGAACTGCGCCCGTTCGGCTTCGCTGAAGCCTTCGAAGGCAACGTCGTCCTCCTCGTCCGACATGCGCGCGAGTTCGTCCAGAACCGGCTCGATCGCCGGCGTCAGATGGATTCGATAGACGCGGCGGTCGCCGGGATCGACTTCGCGCGCGAGCCAGCCCGCCTCGACGAGGCGATCGATCGACCGGCCGACGGCGGCTTCGCCGATTTCGAGCATTTCAGCGATGCGACGCTGCGTCGCGCCCGGCTTCTTGCGCACGCAAGCGATCGTTTGCCACTGCGCCCGGCTCAACCCCCGATCGCGCGCGCGTCGGTCGAACCGGCGCCGCAGCAGGCGCGAGATGCGCATGACCGTGACACCAAGCACCCTGTCGCTGCTCAAAGGCACCGCAAACTCCCCATTGTGCGATTTTGCACGTCGCGGACCTTGGCGGCTTACGATCCTTTGTGTCAATCGGCCGCAACGAGGCGTTCATTCGCATCACGGCCTCAGGCGAAGCAGGACATGCGCCGTCGCTCCTCGGCCAGCATCGCGGCGCGACGCGCGTCGGCATCATCCGATCCGCTTGTCGCCTTGCCAATATTTGTCGCGAATGAGCCGCTTGAAGAGCTTTCCGGTGTCGAGCCGCGGCAATGCGGGATCGAAATCGAACGACCGCGGGCATTTGACCCCCGACAGATGCTGCCGGCAAAAGGCGTCGAGTTCCGCCGCGAGATCATCGCCCGCATCGGCGAAGTCGAGCGGCTGCACCACCGCTTTCACCTCTTCGCCGAAATCCGCGTTGGGAATCCCGAACACCGCGACGTCGGCGACCCTGGGATGGGTGATGAGGAGATTTTCGATTTCCTGCGGATAGATATTCACGCCGCCCGAGATAATCATGAAACTCTTGCGATCGGTCAGGAACAGATAGCCGTCCTCGTCGAGATAGCCGACATCGCCGAGTGTCGACCATGCCCTGTGCGCAGGGTGCCGGCTGGAGCGCGTTTTCTCGGGATCGCCGAGATATTCGAAATCCCATCCGCCTTCGAAATAGATGACCCCCGCCTCCCCCGGCGCCAGTTCACGGCCCTCATCGTCGCAGATATGGATCGTTCCCCAATTGGCCCGGCCCACCGATCCCGGTTTGCGAAGCCATTCCCCGGTCGTGATCAGCGTCGAGCCATTGCCTTCCGATCCTGCGTAATATTCGATGATGATCGGACCCAGCCACTCGATCATCTGCCGCTTGATCCCGACCGGACAGGGCGCCGCGGCGTGGATCACGATGCCCAGCGATGACAGATCATGGCGCTCGCGCTCGTCACGCGGCAGCTTCAGCATCCGGACGAACATGGTCGGAACCATCTGCGTCGCGGTCACATGATAGCGCTCGATCGCGGCGAGTGCCTGCGCCGGATCGAACTTTCGCAACACGACTATTGTCGCACCGAGCCGCTGCGCCGAAGTCGAATAGGCCATCGGTGCCGTGTGATAGAGCGGCGCGGGCGAGAGATAGACTGTGTGCTCGTCGAAGGCGTATTGGCCCGAAATTCTCTCGCTGAGCTGCGTCGGCGCCATCGGATCGGCGCCCGTGAGCGGCAGACGCACGCCCTTGGGACGCCCGGTTGTCCCCGAGGAATAGACCATATGAAAGCCGGCGCTCTCGTCGGCGACAGGCCTGTCCGGCATACTCGCCCGCTCGGCGGCCCATTGGTCGAGCGACGTCGTCGTCACCGATTTTCGATCCGCCAGCGCATCGAACAGCTTTGGAAGCGCCGCGATACCGCTATCGCCGACCAGCAGCTTGGCCGCACTGTTCTCGACGATATAGGCGGCCTCCTCGGCAGTCAGCGCGGTCGAGATCGGGGTGATATAGAGCCCGGCGAGTTGCGCGGCCCAATAGAGTTCGAAAAACTCGGGGCGATTGGTGATCCACATCGCCACCGTATCGCCCGTGTGCAGGCCGAGGCGCCGAAGCAACTGCGCGCCCTGGTTTGCGCGGCGCGAGAGCTCGCCATAGGTCAGGCTTTCTCCCGTCTCCGCCATGATGACGGCGGGGTGGTCCGGACGGGCGGCAGCATGAATTCGCGGGTGGGTCATATGGGTCTCCGTCGCTGGCGCCTTCAGTCGGGCGCCGAATCCAGTTCTTCGCGCAGGCGGGTAGCGGCAACAAGCCAGAGCAGGCCCGCGATGAACCAGACCGGCGTCGTGGCCATCAGCGCGTAGCGAAGCGACTCACCGCCCTGTTCGGCGTGCAGCATGTCGCTGAGGAAGCCGACGACGAATGGTCCGAGCCCCTGCCCGATCAGGCTGATGCACATCAGGAACAGCGCCGCAGCGGTCGCGCGCATCCGCACCCCGACAAGGCTCTGCACGAGCGCGTGCCCCGACCCGCCCCAGAAATGATACATGAACAGGACCGCGGCGGTCAGGACCATCGCCATTTCAACGCTGGTTGCCCGAAAGAGCAGGATCATCAGCGGAATGTTGAGGAAAAAAGCGATCGCGGGCGCCCAGCACCACCAGCGCCGGTCGAATTGTGCAAGCCGATCGCAGACGAAACCCCCGGCGAAGCCGCCCGCCAGCCCCCCGCCTCCCGCAGAGAGCGCGACGCGCCAGCCGGCCTCGGCGATGCTGAGGTCGAAGCTGCGAACCATGAAGCTGGGCATCCAGTGCGAGAGGGCAAAGCCCGACATGCTCGCAATCCCGATGGAAAAGGCGATGCCGGGGAAGGCGCGCGTCGCGAACAGGCGCCTCGCCACCTCCGCGAACCCCGCCTGCGGCACCTGATCGCTGCGCCCGTCGGAAAATCCGCGTGGCGGCTCGCGAAGCGTGAGGAAAATGATGAGGGCAAGCAGCACGCCGGGCAGGCCGATCATCAGGAAGGCGCTGCGCCAGCCATGGGTAAATCCCACCCAGCCGCCGAGCGACAGGCCCACGGCCGCCCCGATCGACGTGCCGGTCGTAAAGATGCCGATCGCGCTCGCGCGCTGTTCCTTCCTGTAGAGGTCGGCGAGCAGCGCATAGGAGGGAGCGGTCGCTGCCGCTTCGCCGACCGCCACCGTCATGCGCGCTGCGGCCAGCTGGACGAACGAGCCCGCCATGCCGCAGGCCGCGGTTGCGACACTCCACAGGCTGATCGCCGACGCGATAATCCTGACGCGATTGGCGCGGTCCGAAAACCGTGCGAGCGGCACGCCAAGCCCGACGTAGAGCAACGCGAATACCGGCCCGCCGATCAGCCCGAGCTGCGTGTCGCTGAGCCCCAGCTCGGCCTTCACCGGTTCCTGCAGGATCGACAGCAGCTGGCGGTCGAGGAAGTTGAGCGCATAGGTCATGGTCAGGAGGAAGAGGAACCAGCCGCGGTACAGGGGTTTCGACCAGATCGCTTGCGTGGGGGATGTCATTGGGTCGCTTTCCGGAATTGGGTTTCGGTGGCGGCGACAGGGCGATGGGCCCGATCTGCCTGCCGGAACAGGATGAAGGCGACGAGCTGCGACGGCAGGATCGCAACCAGCGCGTAGCGAAGGCCGGCAGCGCCCAGATCCTGCGCCGCCGCAAGATCACTCAGCGATCCGACCAGAAGCGGACCGATGCCCAATCCGATCAGGTTGAGGCACAGGAGCAGGACGGCAGAGGCGGACGCCCGTTGCCGCGCGGTCACCTGGCCATGGATGAAGGCGATGGTCGGGGCGAGATAGAAGCCGCCCAGAAAATGCGTCACCGCCGACAGCGCGAGCACAGCCACGATGTTCGGAGCCAACGCATAGGCGATCTCGAACGGCACCAGCAGCAGCAGGCTGGTCGATGCGACGCGGAGCCGGCTCCATCCCGCCTCCCGCTCAAGCCAGTCCGAAACAATTCCGCTGAGCCAGATGCCCAGCGCCCCGGGAAGCACGGCGAGGATCGCGAGCCAGAAGGCGATTTCGGGCAGCGGCATGCCATGGACGCGCGCCAGATAGGGCGGCGCCCAGTGACCGTGACCGTAGAGAACAAGCGCGTGGAATCCGCACGCGAGCGCGGCATAGCGGAAGCTGCGGATGCGCCACAATGCGGCAAGACCGGCCCCCGCGCCCTGCTCGCCGCCCTCCGCACCGACTGAGGGCGCGTCGAATTGCCCGCGGGGCGGCTCGCGCATCGTGAAGCGGATCAGGACGGCAAGCAGCAGTCCCGGCAGACCGACGATCAAGAAGGCCGTGCGCCAGCCGAAAAAATGATGGATCGCACCGCCCGTGACAAAGCCCAGAAAAACCCCGACCTGGATGCCGGCCGAATAGATGGCGAGCGCGG
This sequence comes from uncultured Sphingopyxis sp., assembly GCA_966417555.1. GTDB lineage: Bacteria > Pseudomonadota > Alphaproteobacteria > Sphingomonadales > Sphingomonadaceae > Sphingopyxis. The sequence continues at coordinate 6,205 of CBJKNR010000072.1, read as the reverse complement.
TCGCGCGGCGTTCGGGTTCATAATAGTCGGAGATCAGCGAATGGGCTGGCGGGCTGAGACCGGCTTCGCCGACGCCCACGCCGATGCGGCAAAGCAGCATCGTCCAGAAGCTGCTCGCCGCAGCGCAGGCCGCAGTCATTGCACTCCACAGCGTAATCGCCCCCGCGATCAGCTTCGAACGCGACCGGCGGTCGGCAATTCGCGCGATCGGCACACCGAGCGTCGCGTAAAAAAGCGCGAAGCTCAAGCCGGTCATCAGTCCCAGCTGCGTATCGCTGAGCCCCAGATCGGCCCGGATCGGCTCCTGCAGGATGGTGACGATCTGCCGATCGATGTAATTGACCACATAGGCGAGGAACAGCAGCGCCAACGCATAGCGCCGCTGCCCCGCCGGGATTACTGGGGGTGAACCGGTCAAAACTCGACGCGTCCCCGGATGCCCCAGGTCCGCGGCCGTCCCCAGACGCCAAAGCCGGAGTCGAAGGTCGGCGTCGACGGCCCGACGGGGACAAAACCCGACGGGGTGGTATGGAACCAGTGCTGGATCACATTCTTGTTGAAAACATTGTCGACAAAGGCCTCGATCGACAGGTCGCCGCCATCGTTGGTCCACGAGATACGGCCGTTGAACACGCCATAGGCCTTCACCCGCTCGGCGGGATCATTGTCGACACCGGTGAAGATGTCGTCCTGCCAGCGCCCGTCGGCCTGAAAGGTCAGCTTGCCGGCCGATCCCATCGGTACGGTGTAGCGAACAATGCCATTGAGGCTGTATTCCGGGGCATTGGGCAGCCGGTTGCCGTCCAGTGGCCGACCGTCGGCGGTAATCCCCGGCGCGGCCTTGACCCTGGTATGAAGATAGGCACCGCCGAGGCTGACCTCCAGATTGTCGGTCACCGACCAGGCAAGCTCGGCTTCGCCGCCGTAGCCGACCGGATCGCCCGCATTGATGTAGAGGACAAGCGACGCCCCTGTGTTGGGGTCGGTACTGCCAACCAGCGCCTGCAGTCCCCTGAACTGATAATAGAAGCCCGTAAGGTTGAAGCGCATCCCGCCGTCCAGCAGCGTGCTCTTCATCCCCGCCTCGTAATTGTCGATCGTTTCGCGCTGCACCGGCCCGCGCAGGGCGGCAGCCCGGTTACCGTTCCACCCCCCGCTTTTGAAGCCGCGCGAATATTGCGCGTAGAACAGAAGATCGTCGGCCGGGCGAAATGCGAGCGCCGCCCGCCCCGTCCATTCGCCGGCGCTGATCCGGTCGACCGTCGTCGGCGCGCAGGTAGTGCTCGTGATGCTGCGACTGCAGTCGAGCGGGTCGAAACGACGCTTGTCGTCGGTGTAGCGAAGGCCGATCGACGCGGTCACAATATCGCCGATCGGGACGTCGAGTTGACCGAAGCCGGCGAGCGACTCGGTGCGCGACCCATAGGTGATCAGGTCGGTGAAGACCGTATCGACACTGATCGAATTTTCGGTCGATTGCCGTGCCTTGTAATAATAGATACCGGCGAGCCAGTTGAGCCCGCCATCGGTCTCGCCATTGACGCGCGTTTCGTGCGAGAAATGCCAGAGGTCCGAGAAGAAATAGATGCCGAGATCGCGCGAACCGGTTCCACCATGGGGGCGATTATCCCATCCGTCGCCATCATATTGAAAATTCTGGCGATATTTCTGATAGGCGGTCAGCGAGGTGATATTGGCCGCGCCGATCGAGCCGGTGAAGCGCAGCTGCCCGCCATAGGTCCGGTAGGTGAACGGAAATTCGCGCTGGTTCGACCTTCCCTCGCTCGCCTTGAAATCGCTGATCGCGCGTCCGGCGGTGCGGCTCACGCCCCGATTGGCCAGCACGCACGCGGCGTGCGACAGGTCGGACGGCTGCCCCGGGACGGGCCGGCCGCCGCAATAGCCGCTGGGATCGGACGGATCGAGAATGAACAACGGCCGATGGATCGGCGTCGTGCCATCGTTGCGCGAATAGTTGAGGCCCAGTTCGGCCATCCAGTCGGGGCCGAGATCGGCCTGCACGAAGGTTCGCATTGAAATCGCGTCGGTCTTCGCCACGCGGTTGCCGTAAGCGAGATTGCGCTGCCATCCGTCATCGCGGTTGTATTTGACCGCAAAGCGCGCGCGCAGCCCTTCGGTCACGGGGCCTCCGGCCGCCGCGGTGATGACGAATTGGTTGAACGAGCCATATTGCAACGACAGGTCACCGTCGAACCGGTTACCGGGCCGCTTGCTCACATAGTGGACGACGCCCGCTGTCGCGTTGCGGCCGAACAGCGTGCCCTGCGGACCGCGCAGCACTTCCACCCGTTCGGTATCGAACACCTGCGCCGTCCCGGCACCCTGCGCAACCATATAGACGTCGTCGAGATACACGGCGACCGACGCCTCGTTGAGATTGGAAAAGTCGACGAAGCTGATACCGCGGATATTGAGAAAGGGTGGACCGCTTGCGCCGCCGAGGCCGCCGGCCTTGAAGTTGGGGACCTGATCGACGATCCGCTGCGCGTCCTGGATGTTCAACTCCTCAAGCTGTTCACCGCCGAAGGCCGAGATCGAAATGGCCGTGTCCTGCAGGGTGGTCTCGCGACGCGTCGCGGTGACGATAATGTCGCTCGACAGCAGGCCGCCCGACGTTTCCGCCTGCACGTCGGCCTCCGGCTGCTCCGTATTTTCCTGCGCCGCCGCCGGAACCGCCGTGGCGATCGCGAACGCCGCAGCGGCGCCTCCCGACCACATTGCCCTGATCTTTCGCATACCGCTCTCCCCGACATATTGTGTTCAATCGCCAAAATTCTCCATAATCTGACGTGCGATACCGCGATGATCGATCTTGCTGCTGGCAGTTCGCGGCATGTCCTCGAGCGGGACGAAACGGATCAGTCGCGGGATCTTGAAGCTCGACAGCTTCGTCCGCAGCTTTTCGCGCAGAGCCTGCTCGTCCGCGCTGGCCCCCGGCCGAAGCGCAACGGCGGCTGCGACAACCTGCCCCCTCTTCGCATCGGGCAGTCCGACGACCGCGGCTTCCACAACCCCGTCACACCCGCGCAGCGCGACTTCGACCTCTTCGGGGGCGACATTCGCTCCGGATGTCTTGATCATTCCATTGCCGCGTCCGACGAAATGGAGCAGCCCATCGGCATCCAGATGGCAGAAGTCGCCCGTCGAAAAATAGCCTTCGGCGTCGAAGCACGCGCTGGCCGGCTGCTTGTAATAGCCGTCCATCAACCAGCGGCCCCTGACCTGCAGTTCGCCCGTTTCACCGATCGGCAGGGGGCGGCAGGAGTGCGGGTCGACGATCCGCCGCTCGACTCCCGCCAAAGCGTGGCCAACACTGCCGCGAAGCGCGCCATATGTGTCGTCGAGACTGCGAAAGCCGCTGTGCGGCCCCATGGTTTCGGTCATGCCGAAGGCGGAGCCAATTTGCGCTTCGTCAAAGCCCGCCCGGCCGCGAAACCAGGCCATCTGGTTGCTGTTCTGCGGCTTCAGCCGGCTCGCCAGCGGCTGGTCCGCGCCAAGATGATCCTGCAACGACCGCAGGACGGATTCGGGGCCGGTGATATGCGTCGCGCCGACCCGCTCGGCGATCGGCCAGAGCTGCTCGGCCGGGAGCGGCGGCGCGAACGCGACCGAGGCGCCCGAATCCAGTGCGCCAAAGCAGGAGAGGAACCCGCCCACCCAGAAAAGCGGCGTGGTGATGAGGACGCAATCGCCCGCCTCTGCCTCGCACGGGATGATCGCGGCGTTGTCGGAAAGGAAACGGATCTTGTCGGCGATCGTCGATTGGCGATGGCTTACGGCCTTGGGATAAGCGGTGCTACCCGACGTGTAGATGATCGACGAGAGGTCGTCCGGTGCAACTTCCGATTCCGCTTCCGTCAGCAGATCGGGGCAACCCAGCGCAATCGACGCGCCGCATCGTTCCGCATCGCGGAAATCGCGCGCAACCCAGGCCCGCCGACAGGGTGCCGTGCTCCAGATTTCGCGAAGAAACGGGATGCTGCCGATCGCCAATTTCCCGGATACGGCAATCTCGCCCAGTTCAGGGATCGCCGTTTCCGCGCGCGCGACGAAATCCTTTCCGAGATAGTCAGGATCGAACAGCAGCAACGCGCAATCGGAATGTCGCACGGCATAGCGCAACTCATCGGGCGCAAAGAACGTGCTCAGCAGGACCGCCAGTGCGCCGACCCGCTGCGTCGCCAGCCAGGCTGCAATCCAGTCCGGACCGTTGCCGATCAGAAGCCCGATACGGCTGCCCTTGCCATAGCCGGCCAACAGCAAGGCGCGAGCGAGATCCGCCGAGCGACGGTCGAGGTCCGGCAACAGGACATCGGCCTGCTCGGCGTTCCGAACAGCCACCGCGCAGGGATTCGCATCGACGAGCGCCGACCACCAGCGCGCAACCGATTGATACCCGGAACCGGCAGCGGATATTGCGTCCGCCGCGCCGTGCGCAACCGCCATCGATCTCTCCCATTATTTTTCAGGGAGAATGGGGCCACGCTCTCGCCGGATCATTCAAGAATACCCTTGCCACCTATCGTGAATTTAGATAGATAACCTAGTATACTAGGTGTAATATGCTGGAACTCGCTAATATCCGGTGCGTCCTCGACGTCGCAGACACGCGGTCATTCTCGCGCGCGGCCGAACGGCTGGGAATCGCGCAATCGGTGATCTCGACACGCGTCCGGCGCGTCGAGGAACAGCTGGGGCTGCAGATTTTTGCCCGCACTTCGCGATCGGTCCAGTTGACCCGGCAAGGAAGGGCGTTCCTTCCGTTTGCGCAGTCGATGATCGACGCCGAGCAGGCCGCCCGCTGCGCCGCGAAAAACCTGCACGCCGAGATGGACAACCAACTGCTGCTCGGCACCTATGATTTTCTGATCAACTACCGCCTCGACGCCATGAACCATTTTCACGCGCTTTATCCCCACGCAAAAACAGAGGTCCTGTTTGGCGCGCGTTCGGAACTCCTGGCGGCAATCCGCACCGGTCGGCTCGATGTTGCCATGATCGCCTCCTTGCCATCGCATAGCGAACCCGATTTCCTGACGGTAAGGCTTCCGCGGCAGCAAGCGACGCTCGCGGTGCCGCCAGGACATCTTCTGTTTGACCATGATAGCATCGGATCCGGCGACCTCGCCGGACTGGAGATCGTCTACTCACCATCCCTGCAAGATCCCCTCGTGCGGTCAACCATCGTCGGCGAGTTGATGCAGGCTGGTGCCAGGCTCGTCATGGCGCCCGAAGCCCATCGCCCGGCGATGGAACATTTCGCAGACATTCGCGGCCTCCCGCTGCTACGCTGGAAGCCGCTATCGAATTCGCGCGTCATAACGGCGTGTCGAGCCGAAATCCCGTTCGACGACATGGATTTGAGAATCGAAACGGTGATTTATGCGTCGAAGGGCAACCGCCGTCCGATCGCCGACCGCTTTCTCGAGATCGCGGCAAGGTCCAGCTACGAGCAGCCGATTTCGTTCTAGATTCTCCGGCCCGGACAAGACCGCCGACGACAATGGCCGCGGATCATTGGGCCGGAGGAACCGAAGCCGCGGTCGCGATCCGTGCAAAAGACGAATGGTGGTGCCCCTGGCCGGACTCGAACCAGCACTCCTTGCGGAACTCGATTTTGAGTCGAGCGCGTCTACCAATTTCACCACAGGGGCCCAAAAGTCATGGCGCGCCAGAAAGCGCGGCGCTTCCCCTAGGGCGAAGCGCCGCATTTTGCCAAGCTATTTCTTGAGTTCTTTCGCCAGCGTCTTCGCGGTTGCCTTGCCATAGGGCGGCTTGAAGCCTGCGAGCCCCGCGACATCCAGCTTCGGCTGGCGATAGACCGCGCGCGCGTGGCTGAAGGTGCGGAAACCGTCGACGCCGTGGTAATTGCCCATCCCCGACGGGCCGACGCCCCCAAAGGGCAGGTCCTCCATCGCATTGTGGAACAGCACGTCGTTGACCGTCACACCGCCCGAGATGGTGCGCGTCAGCACGCGGTCCTCCTCGCTCTTGTCCTGCCCGAAATAATAGAGGCCGAGCGGGCGGTCGTGCGCATTCACATAATCGATCGCGTCGTCGATCGTCTTGTAGGTCTTCACCGGCAGGATCGGCCCGAAAATCTCCTCCTGCATCACCTTCATGTCGTCGGTGGGCCCACGCACGATATGAAGCGGCATCTTGTGGCCGTTCGCGCTCGCAAAAT
>CBJKNR010000071.1:0-11521 GCA_966417555.1 uncultured Sphingopyxis sp. | reverse complement strand
GCCGGGGAGGAAGCCGAGCTTCTCGCCCGCCTCGACCGCAGGGCGCGACAGGATCAGGCGCTGGACGCTGCCGGTGATGAGCTGCGCCACGGCCTGCGCCACCGCGAGATAGGTCTTTCCGGTCCCCGCCGGGCCGAGCGCGAAAATCACCTCGTCGCGCGCGAGCGCCTGCATATAGGGGACCTGCGACGGCGCGCGCGGGACGATCGTCTTCTTGCGCGTGCGGATCATCACCGAGGGCGCTTCCTCGGCGTCGTGGCGGATGATGCCGGCAAGCGTCGGCTGCGCCGACATCGCGATCACGCCGTCGACCATGCCGGCGTCGACCTCCTGCCCCTTTTCGATGCGGTCATAAAGGTCGGTGAGCACGTCGCGGGCGCGCGCGGCGGCTTCGGCCTCACCCTCGATCTGCACGCGGTTTCCGCGCGCCGAGATATAGACGCCGAGGCGGTTTTCGATCGCAACAAGGTTGCGGTCGAACTCGCCAAACAAGATGCCCAAAAGCTGCGTTCGCTCGAATTCCGCGGTCAGTCGGACGCGGTCGCCGGGTTCGGCGGGGGTGGAGGCGGTCAGCGGGCGTTTGGACACGTGGGCAAGGCTCCTAGGCTAGAGGCATAACTGTGTACTCCCGCAAAGGCGGGAGTCCATCTCCGACGGTTTCGAAATTCGACGAAAGGAGATGGGCCCCTGCCTTCGCAGGGGCACGCCATTTCCTGACCACCACTAGGCGACTTCCGCCACCAGCAGCTCGGCACCGACGCTGTTGGCGCCGGCCGAGACGATGCGGACATCGACCATATCGCCGATCTTGAGCCCCGGCGCGATGACATGCACCGACTGGAGCCACGGCGACTTGCCGATAAGCTGCCCTTCGAGTTTGCCCTTGCGTTCGAGGAGCAGGCGCGTGGTGCGGCCGACGGTCGCTTTGTTGAACGCCTGCTGTTGCTCGTTGAGCAGCGCCTGAAGCCGCTGGAGGCGGTCGTTCATCACGGTCTCTTCGACCTGATCGTCCATGCTCGCGGCGGGCGTACCGGGGCGGCGCGAATATTTGAAGCTGTACGCCATCGCATAGTTCGTCGCGCGGACGACATCGAGCGTGGCGAGGAAATCCGCTTCGCTCTCGCCCGGGAAGCCGACGATGAAGTCGCCCGAGATCGCAATGTCGGGACGCGCAGCGCGCACGCGTTCGATGACCTTCAGATAGCTTTCGACGCTGTGGCTGCGGTTCATCGCCGCGAGAATGCGGTCGCTGCCCGCCTGCACCGGCAGGTGGAGGAAGGGCATCAGCTTTTCGACCTCGCCATGCGCGGCGATCAGCCCGTCGGTCATGTCGTTCGGATGGCTGGTCGTATAGCGGATGCGTTCGAGCCCGTCCTCGCGCGCTAGCTCGCGGATCAGCCCGTCGAGGCCGATCGCCCGCCCCTTCTCGTCCTCGCCGTCCCACGCGTTGACATTCTGCCCGAGCAGCGTGATTTCGCGCACTCCGCCGGCAACGAGCGCGCGCGCCTCGGCGATCAGGTCGGCGAAGGGCCGGCTGATCTCGGCACCGCGTGTATAGGGCACGACGCAATAGGTGCAGAATTTGTCGCAGCCTTCCTGCACGGTCAGGAAGGCGGTCGGGCGCTGGTCGCCGGCGCGCTTCGGCAGCGCACCGAACTTGCTTTCGAGCGGCATGTCGAGGTCGATGGCCTTCTCTCCCTTTTCGGCGCGCGCGATGAGCTCGGGAAGGCGATGATAGGCCTGCGGTCCGACGACGACGTCGACGCTCGGCGCACGGCGCGCGATCTCGGCGCCCTCGGCCTGCGCTACGCAACCTGCCACGGCAATCGTCGGCGTGCTGCCGTCCTCGCGCTTCAGCCGGCCGATGTCCGAATAGACTTTCTCGGCCGCCTTTTCGCGGATGTGGCAGGTGTTGAGGACGACAAGGTCGGCCTCGGCGCCGTCGGCCGCGGCGACATAGCCCTCGGCGCCCAGCATCTCGGCCATGCGCTCGCCGTCATAGACGTTCATCTGGCAGCCGAAGGATTTGACGTGGAATGTCTTTTGAGGACTTTGGGGAGAGTCGGATTTCATCGGCGCGCTATAGGCGATGCGAGGCGCCCGCGGAAGAGCGCGCAATTTCTGCCGCAATCGTCGCGCGCGCCGCCTCGGCGAGCAGCTTGCGGTCGCTCTCGACGGCATCGGGAAGCGGATCGAGATAATGGATCGTCAGGTGGATCGGGCGCTTGCGCGCGAGCAACCGCCTGAAATTGTCGAGGCCGGATTCGGGATCGAGCCACGCGATGTCGTTCGCCTCATGCCCATAGTCGAGAAAGACCGGCTGGATGCGAAGCTTCGGCGGTGTCGGGACCACCGCCTGGAACAGCGAGGCGCGAAAGGGCAGCAGCCCGTCGCCGGGACCCGTCGTGCCTTCGGGAAAGAGGGTGACCGGACGCCCGCGCGCGAGCGCGCCCCGCAGCTCGTTCGCCTGATTGTGGATCTCGCGCCGCGCCTCGCGCTGGACATAGACAGTGTGGTTCTGGTCGGCGAGCCAGCCGACGAGCGGGGTCGCGCCGACCTCGGCCTTCGACACGAAGGCCGAGCGCGCCGCGCCGCCGAGCGCGAGGATGTCGAGCCAGCTGACATGGTTCGACACGAAAAGCACGTCGCGCCGGAGCCGCGTCCCCGTCGTCCGGATGCGCAGCCCCGCGATCCAGCCGACGGCGTTGAGGAAGGCCATGACCATCGGCGACGGGCGCCCGACGGCGCGGTAAAGGAGGTGCGGGACGATCAGGAAAAGCAGCGTCAGCACCATCAGGGCGAGACGGGCAACCGTCCGCCAGGTAATCGCGCTGCGATCAGTCGCGCTTGCGATCGATGGCGACACCGTAAAGCTCCATGCGGTGGTCGACGAGGCGGAAGCCCAGCCGTTCGGCGATCACCTTTTGCAATGCTTCGAGCTCGGGATCGACGAATTCGATCACCTTGCCCGTCTCGACGTCGATCAGATGATCGTGATGCGCCTCGGGCGCCGCCTCGTAGCGCGAGCGGCCGTCGCCGAAATCGTGACGGTCGAGAATCCCCGCTTCCTCGAACAGGCGGACGGTGCGGTAGACGGTCGCGATCGAGATGCCGCTGTCGAGCTTCGACGCGCGCTCATAGAGCGTCTCGACATCGGGGTGATCTTCCGAATCCGAGATCACGCGCGCGATGATGCGGCGCTGTTCGGTGATGCGGAGGCCCTTTTCGTGGCACAGGGCTTCGAGATCGATATTGCCGGACATGCTTGCCTTTCCTGCAGATGCAGCCGTGTCTGTCTTTGTTGCAAACTGTATAGGCACGCCCCGCGGATAGGACAAGGGCGGCCCCCGCCAGGACGCCGCCCCTTCCCTGCTCCGGCCGGAGCATTTTATCGCAAATATCAGGCCTTGGCCTTGCGCTTGCGCCCGCCGCCGCGACCCTTGGTGCCGAGGCCGATTTCCTTCGCCAGCGCGCGGCGCTTTTCGGCATAGTTCGGCGCGACCATCGGATAGTCGGCGGGCAGGCCCCATTTGGCGCGATAGTCGTCGGGCGTCATGCCGTAGTGCGTCATCAGGTGGCGGCGCAGCATCTTCAGCTTTTTGCCGTCCTCGAGGCAGACGATATAGTCAGGCTTGACCGACGTGCGGATCGACACGGCGGGCACCAGCTTTTCCTCGACGACCGGTTCGGTACCGAGGCCCGACAGCGCGGCGTGCACATTATTGATCAATATGGAGAGGTCTGAAATGGCGACGCTGTTGTTGCTGACATGCGCAGCGACGATATCGGCCGTCAGCGTTACAAGCATCTCGTTGGTATCGGCTTGATCGGACATGAGACTATTCCTTGTTATATATTACCCAGAAGAAGGACAGGCGAGTATTGGATCTCTTCTTTCGCCAAGCCGATTACTGCCACTCCGGATGCAGTTTCGCAATGATCGATCAGGGGGTGAATTTACGCGCGGTCGGATTGCCGCATCGTAATCGCGTCGCGAACCACACCATCATTGCCGCGATAATAGGCTGCACGCCGGCCGCATTCGGCGAAACCCGCGCGCTCGTACAGATGAACCGCGTCGTTGTCGGCGCGCATTTCGAGGAAATAGTCTTCGGCGCCCTGTTCACCGGCCCAGGCGCGCCAGTCGTCGATCAATAAAGCGCCAATACCGCGACCGCGAAATTGCGGATCAACGGCAAGCAGCAGCAATTCGCTTTCGGGACCTGCGATCCGCGCCGCCGAAAAGCCGCACGCATCTTCGCCGTCCCATGCCAGGCACACGCGTGCCGACGGGAGCGCGAACAGGGTCAGAAGCTGTGCGCCGCTCCACGCCTCGCCATAAGCGGGATCGAAGGCGGCATCCATCACACGCATCACGGCGGCGAGATCGGACACGCGGGCAGTCGCAAGCCGGATGCCGCCCGTCATGACGGCGCCATCGGCTTGGCATCGGGCGCGCGGCCATAGATTGGCGTCGGCTGGTCGATCAGTGCGGCGGGCGGCAAGCGCAGGAAGGCGCGCGCGTCGGGCAAGGTCGCGATCGCGCGCCCCGAACCGCGGCGCGAGACAAGAGGCTCCGCGCGATTGCCGACGACCAGATCGTCGGGCAGCGCAACGGCGTCGTCGGGCAGGAGCGAGCGCACGTCGCCGCGCGGCATCAGGTCGGCCGCAAAGGGCTGGACGAACCATTGGCCATGACCACCCTCCGTCACGACCAGCGCGCCACCCGCTGCCGCGATCTCGTCGGCTGCAGTCGCGGCGACGAGCGCCAGCGTCGAGAAACCGTGCACCGGCACCTGCCAGCCGAGCGCCAGCGCGCGCGCCGCGGCGACGCCGATCCGCACACCGGCAAAGCTGCCGGGGCCGCATCCCGCAACGATCAGGTCGGCACGGCCGCCGTCAGCAAGCTCGGCGATGAGCGGAACAAGCCGTTCGGCATGGCCGCGCCCGATGACCTCGTGGCGATAATCGACGACCGCGCCAGCATCGAGCAGCGCCACCGAACAGGCTTCGCTCGCCGAATCGATGACCAGATGCCGCATGCAGGTGACGCTTCAGTCAGGCGATGCGGTTGAAGCGGGAGAAGTCGGGACGCGGGCTGCGCTCGAAAATCGTCGCGGGGTCGCCATAGCCGATGGTCGAGATGAAATTGCTCTTCACATGCGGCTCGCCGGCGAAAAAGGCCGCATCGACCGCGGCATTGTCGAAGCCCGACATCGGCCCGGTATCGAGCCCGAGTGCGCGCGCCGCGAGGATGAAATAGGCACCCTGCAGGCTCGAGTTGCGAAAGGCGGTCGCCTCCGCATGCGCATCGTTACCCGCGAACCAGCTCCGCGCGTCGGTGTGCGGGAAAAATTCGGGCAGATGCTCGTAAAATTGGGTGTCCATCGCGATGATCGCGGTGACCGGCGCCGCGCGGATCTTTTCCTCGTTCCCGGGGATGGCGTGCGCCGCGAGCTTTTCCTTCGCTTCGTCCGACACGCACCAGACGATCCGCGCCGGCAGGCTGTTCGCGCTGGTCGGGCCGAATTTCATCAGGTCCCAGATCGTGTGCAGCTGCGCTTCGGAAACGGGCTTGTCGAGATAGCCGTTATAGGTGCGCGCGGTACGAAACAGCTGGTCGAGAGCGCTGTCGGAAAGCGGCTCGCTCATGAGGCATCTCCTGAAATTTAGGGTCAGAACCTGCTGAATGCACGTTCGAGGCGTCGAAATGGCGAAGATATCGCCTTTGCGTGGCCGCCGCGGATGGTGGTTCCATCGGCAAGGCCGCGCGAAGGCGAGATCGAAGCCATTTCGGCGTCCCTGCGGGATTTGATCGATTTTGTCCATGGCCGCGTCAGCGAGCCTTGGAATATGCTCATATGCCCGCGTCTCGCTTCCTTGCCCTGAACAAAATCGCTTCAAACCTCGATCGCGCATTCAGCAGGTTCTGACCCTTTCGGTCAGACGGCGTGGACTGCCGTTACCTCGGGAACATAATGTTTCAAGAGGGACTCGATGCCATTTTTGAGCGTCGCCGTCGATGACGGGCAGCCCGCGCAGGCGCCCTGCATCTTGAGGTAAACATTGCCCTTGTCGAAACCGCGATAGATGATGTCGCCGCCGTCGTTTGCGACCGCGGGGCGCACGCGCGTTTCGATCAGCTCCTTGATCTTGTCGATGATGTCGGCGTCGGCGGGATCGTCGGCGAAGCCCGCATCCTCGGCCGGAACCGAAAAGCCCGCGCTCGCGGCGTTGAACAGCGGCACGTCGGCGAGGAAATGATCCATCACGATGCCGAGCACGTCGGGTTTCACATCGGCCCATTCGGCGCCGGGGGCGATCGTCACCGACACGAATTCGCGGCCGAAGAAAACCCCGGTCACATCGCCGAGCGAGAAAAGCGCGCTCGCGAGCGGCGACGCCTCGGCCTCCTCGGGGCTGGCGAAGTCGCGGGTTCCGGTCTCCATCACCGCCCGGCCGGGCAAGAATTTGAGCGTCGCTGGATTGGGCGTCGATTCGGTTTCGATCAGCATGATGTGCATGTGGGGCGGAGCGGGGCTTTGTGCAAGATGACATGGATGCGCTAAGGCGCACCGATGCGCCGTTTCACCCATTTCGCCGCCATCGACTGGTCGGGCGCTCGCGGCGAACGGCAGCGCGGGATCGCGCTCGGCGTCGCAAGCGGAGCGGACGCGCCGGCGTTGGTACGGCCGGGGCATGTCTGGTCGCGCGCCGAAATATTGGGCTGGCTGGAAGGCATCGCCGCAACAGGCGAGGACATGCTGATCGGCTTCGACTTTTCGGCCGCCTTCGCCTTCGCCGATCACGGCAGCTATTTTCCCGAGTGGGACGACAGCCCGCCCGACATGCCCGCACTGTGGGCGCTGGTCGAACGGCTGGCGGCCGGCGATCCGCATTATGAGGCGGCGGGTTTTCTGGCGCACGCCGAAGCGCGGCGGCATTTCCGGCAGCGCGGCGAGGCCGGCGACCTGTTCGAAGCCGGCGCCGGGCGGCTGCGGATCGTCGAGCAATATCAGCGCGCGACGCGGCAGGCAGCGAGCGTCAGCAATTTCAACCTCGTCGGCGCGGCGCAGGTCGGCAAGGCGAGCCTGTCGGGAATGCGTCTGCTGCACCGCCTGCATGGCCGGATTCCGCTATGGCCGCTCGATCCCCTACCCGCGTCGGGCCCGGTGCTCGCCGAAATCTACACCAGCCTGGCCGCGCGAGCGGCGGGTCTGCCGCCGGGGCGCAGCAAGATCCGCGACGGCGCGGTGCTCGACGCGGCGCTCGCACTGCTAGGCTCGCCGCCATGCCGTTTGGCCGGCCCGATCAGCGACCATGCGAGCGATGCGCTGCTCACCGCCGCATGGCTGCGCGCGATCGCCGGGGGCAGCGCACCCTGGTCGCCCGCGCCGCTTACCGATGCCCTCGCGAGAACCGAAGGCTGGACCTTTGGCATCATCTGAATCTTATCGGCCTCCGCATTTTCCTGTCGCCGGATATTTCCATCCGGCCCAAAAATGCTAAGGGGGCGCTTGGGGCCGGCTTAGCTCAGTTGGTAGAGCACCTGATTTGTAATCAGGGGGCCACGGGTTCGAATCCTGTAGCCGGCACCACTCCGACAACGCGTTATTTATGGGTTCAGGCCCTAGGCAGACGCGACCTCGAGTTCGCCGCGCGCTTGCCGGAATACCTCCATACTGCCCCATATCGCGAGCGCGGCCATGATCGCGGCAACGATCAGGTCAGGCCAGCTGCGCCCCGTACCGAATACACCGAGCGCGGCGCCCATCACCGCGATATTGCCGATCGCGTCGTTGCGCGAGCAGATCCACACCGAACGCATGTTCGCGTCGCCGGTGCGGAACCGATAAAGCATCAGCGCGACCGCGACATTGGCGGCGAGCGCGATTGCGCCGATCAGCCCCATCGTCCCGGCATGCGGCGCCGATCCGGTAACGAAGCTCCACAACGCCGAACCGAACACCCAGAGCCCGAAGGCCAGCATCGTTGCCGCCTTGAGCAGGGCCGCGCGTGCACGCCAGGCGAGCGCCATGCCCGCGACCCCGAGGCTGATCGCATAATTGGCGCTGTCACCGAGGAAATCGAGCGCGTCGGCCTGCAGCGCGCGCGAATCTGCCGCGACCCCCGCAACGATCTCGACGCCGAACATCGCGGCGTTGATCAGCAGCGCAAACCACAGCACGCGGCGCCATATGGGGTCACCCAGAGCGGTCCTGCCGCTTTTTCCCGCACAGCATTGATCGGCCACTGAAAACCTCCTTGATTCCCCGGCTTTCCGAGCGAAAGCCTCTTGGTCTTTCGAGTCGGCCGCCTATATGCACCCTGTATCAACTACAGGGTCAAGCAATGAAAATCGGCGAACTGTCGCGTGCCACCGGCACCAACATCGAAACCATCCGCTATTATGAGCGCATCGGCCTGCTCCCGGCACCCGCCCGCACCGCGGCCAATTACCGCAGCTATGGCGACACGCATCGAGCGCGGCTGAGCTTCGTGCGCCATTCGCGCGACCTCGGCTTCACCATCGAGGAAATCCGCTCGCTGCTCGACCTGTCCGACGATCCCGCGCGCGATTGCGGCGAAGCAGACCGGATCGCGACCGCACATCTGGCGCAGGTCGAGGCGAAGATCGCGCAGCTCACGCTGCTTCGCGACGAACTGGCACGCATCGTCGGGCGCTGCCGGGGCGGCGTCGCCGCCGACTGCCGCGTGATCGAGGCGCTCGGCGATCACAGCCATTGCCAAAGCCGGCACTGATCGGGCGCACACCGCTCACGCTTTTCCACTCGGTTCGTCGAATGCCCCGGAACTTGCGTCCCGGGCACGCGTCAGTCGGGCAGGTTGGGGGCGTCGCCCCCGGCGCCTGCCAGCCGCTTCCCCAGCGAAACGAGGAGACGGAAAGTGGAAAGGCAGACGAACAGGGCGCGCGGCGATCGCGACGATGAGAGCGATCGCGGCACGCAATCGGGGCCGCTCTATGATTGGGAATCGAACCGCGACGACGGTGGATACGCCTATGGCGGCTACCCCGAAGCCGGTTTCGGGCCCCGCGAGACGCGGCGCTATGGCGATTATGGCCGCAGCGGCCGCGAGCGCATCGAACGCGGGCACTACAGCGCGGATCACCCGCGTGACTATGCCGGAAACGACTGGAATCGCACCTATGGCGCAAGGCTCTATCGGGACAGAGATCAGCGCGACCGTGATGATCGCTATCGCTCCGCCCGCGACCGCGACCGCGACCGCGACGACGAATATGAGCGCCAGTCGGCGTGGGCCTATATGGGCTATGCCGACCCCTATGGCTGGCCGACCTATATCCCCTATGCCGCCGGCGATTTCGGGCGCTCGACCTATGACCGCAGGGGCTACTCGCCGCGTGGGCGCCACGAGCGCGGCTTTTTCGAGCGCGCCGGCGACGAGGTGCTGTCATGGTTCGGCGACGAGGATGCACAGCGCCGCCGCGAGCGCGACCATCGCGGGCGCGGACCGGCCGATTATATCCGCTCGGACGACCGCATCCGCGAGGATGTGAACGACCGGCTGACCGAAGACTATTGGCTCGATGCCTCGCGCATCGGCGTCACCGTTGCGGGCGGCGAGGTCACGCTTGACGGCACCGTCGACGGCAAGCGCGCCAAGCGCCGCGCCGAAGATCTCGCCGACGACGTGAGCGGCGTGAAGCATGTGCAGAACAACCTGCGCGTCGACAACACGTCCTTCGCGCCGCAGGGCAGCTGATCCACCTTGGACAGCCGAGAGAGGGAGCGGTTCGCCGCTCCCTTTTCGTGTCAGCGATAGAGGAAAGGTGGGACGATTCTGTTGCCCGGCTCGTCCCCAGCCGCTGGTATCCGATTCTGTTGCCCGGTTCGGTCCGAACCGCGTTCTATTTGTCTAACCTTAGGCCGTGAGGCTTATCGGTTAGGCAGCAAGAGCGAGTGCTTCGTTATCGTTAGCACTTATAGTTTTGAGCCTTGAACGGGTTACTCAGCCCGGAAGAAAACATCGCCTTTGAACACACGTCGATCCTGGTTCGGCCCCGTCAGAAACCCGCGCGCCCATCGATGATACGCGGGTTTGTGGTGGAGCCGCCGGGTACTGCCCCCGGGTCCGCTGTGTCTATTCCACGACACCATTTATCCTCATAGCCGGCCGAAGCCGGCAACACCCCATATAGGAAACCCGCCCGCGCTTTGGAAGAGCCGAGGCCGGCCATTCGTCCCGTAACAGGCCCGGCTCCCTTATTTCTTTCGCAATTCGTCGCGGATTTCGGTGAGCAGGTCGACCTCGCTCGGCCCCGCGGGCGCGTCGGGCGCCTTGCGGATGACCCGGTTCACCATCTTCACGAGCAGGAAGATGATCCAGGCGAGGATCAGGAAATTGATCACCGCGGTGATGAAGGCGCCATAGCCGATCATCGCCACCCCGGCTTTCTTGAGCGCCGCATAATCGGTCGCGGCAATGCCGTCGGGAACGCTTCCGAGCAGGATGAACTGGCTCGAAAAGTCGACCCCGCCGAATATCGCGCCGACGATCGGCATGATCAGATCCTCGGTGAGCGATCCGGTGATCGTCGCGAAGGCGCCGCCTATGATGACACCGACGGCAAGGTCGATGACATTGCCGCGCGCGATAAATTCCCTGAATTCTGCCAGCATGTTACTGTTTCCCGGATGGTTGAGCCCTGCCCGCAAAACTGCCGTGCCGATTGCACAAAGGCAAGCGCCATCCTATTATGTGTATTGTTGCGGCAAAACGCCGCCGGAGGGAGTTTCTGACCATGACCTATCGTTCCGCTCGCTGGTTGATCCTGCCCGTCGCCGCGATGAGCCTGTCCGCCTGCGGCATCAACAGTGTGCCGACCAAGGAAGAGGCGGCGAAAGCCAAATGGGCCAATGTCGAGGCCGCCTACCAGCGCCGCGCCGACCTGATCCCCAACCTCGTCGAGACCGCGAAGGGTGCCTCGAGGATCGAACAGTCGACGCTGGAAGGCGTGATCCAGGCGCGCGCATCGGCGACGCAGGTCAAGCTGAGCACCGACGATCTGAACGACCCCGCCAAGGTGCAGGCGTTCCAGCAGGCGCAGGGCAATGTGTCGAGCGCGCTCGGCCGCCTGCTCGTCACCGTCGAACAATATCCCGACCTCAAGAGCCAGGCGCGCTTCGCCGACCTGATGACCCAGCTCGAGGGCACCGAGAACCGCATCAATGTGACGGTGCAGGACTATAACGCCGCGGTGCAGGACTATAACACGACGATCCGCACCTTCCCCGACATCATCGGCGCCAAGATCGTCCATGGCGCGCAGCCGATGACGCCGTACAAGGCGGTGACGCCCAACGCCAACCAGGCGCCGAAGGTCGACTTCGGACAATAAGGTGGCCCGCATCGCCCTTGCCGCTCCCCTCGCGATCCTGACGGTCGCGAGTGGATGCAAGGCGACAGCGCCGGTCGAAGCGGCCCCTATTGCGTCGGCGTCCCGAGGATGGCGTTGCAGGGCCGGGTGACCGACGCC
>CBJKNR010000070.1:0-11536 GCA_966417555.1 uncultured Sphingopyxis sp. | reverse complement strand
TTTTTTTTTCCTCACACTGGGGTGGCCCCCCCCTCCCCCCCCCCCCTTCCCTCCCAGGTGCGACTGCGGGTGGGGGGGTGGGTGGGGGGACCCGGTGCGGCAAACTCAACAAAGACCACGTTGCGCCCCCCGACGTGCGCCGATAGAGCCGCTGAATGACTCGTACCAGCATTGCTTCGTGGAACATCAACAGCGTTCGCGCCCGCATCGGCATCGTCGAGAAATTCCTGCGCGAAGAAGCCCCCGACATTTTGTGCCTGCAGGAGACGAAGGTCGAATGCAGCCTCTTTCCGCCCGAGATGTTCAGGCGTCTCGGCTACGGGCATATCGTCACCCACGGCCAGCGCATGCACCATGGCGTCGCGATCGTCAGCAAGCTGCCGCTCCTCGACGTACGCAAATATGACTGGCAGGCGAATGGCGAGGCGCGCCATATCGGCGTGACGCTGCCGTCGGGCGTGCGGCTGGACAATGTCTATATCCCCGCGGGCGGCGACATTCCCGACCGCACGCTCAACCCCAAATTCGGGCAAAAGCTCGATTTCTTCGGCCGCATGACCCAATGGTCGGGCGCGCTCGTCGATACGCCGACGGTGCTCACCGGCGACTTCAACGTCGCGCCGCTCGAAAGCGACGTCTGGAATCACAAGGCGCTGCTCGACGTTGTCAGCCATACGCCGATCGAGGTCGAAACGCTCGCGCGGCTGCAGGCGGCGTCGGACTGGGTTGACCTCGGACGTCACTTCATCGCGGCGCCGACGCCGCTTTACACCTGGTGGAGCTACCGCGCGAAGGACTGGGAGGCGTCGAACCGCGGCCGTCGGCTCGACCATATGTGGGTCACGCCCGATCTGAAGTCCAAGGCCATCGCGCATCGCACCATCCAGCCCGCGCGCAGCTGGGAGCGGCCGTCGGACCATATCCCGCTCATCACCGAGTTCGACTTTTGAGCAATATCGGCGCCCGGAGGGCGGCGCGCGCGATCGACGCGCTGCGCCGCGGCTGGCCGTTCCGCGTCGAGGGCAGCGATGGGGCACTCGACCTGCTCGCAGTCGAAAGCGCGCGCGACGCCGCGCTCGCGGACTTCGCCGGCCGCGACGTGCTGCTGTCGGGCGAGCGCGCCGTCACGCTCAAGCTCACCAACCAGCGCGCCGCGGCGACGCCCGGCCCGGTGCGGCTCGCCGGCGCGGCCGATACGGTCGCCGCCGCGCTTGCGATCGCCGATCCGGCGCTCGACCTCGCCAACCCGCTCAAGGGCCCGTTTCAAACCGTGGCGACGGGCGGAGAGACCGCGGCCGCCGCCGCGATGACGATGGCACGTCACGCCGGCCTGCTCCCCGCTTTCTTCGTGCGCGAGGCGGTGGGTGAGGCTGAAACATCCTGCTCGGCCAGCGACGTCGCAGCGCTCCTCGATCCCGCACGCCTCGAAATCGCGGCGCGCGCCCGTCTGCCCGTCGCGGCGAGCGAGACGGCCGAGATCGTCGCTTTCCGCTCGCCCGAGGAGGCCTCGGATCATGTCGCGCTGGTCATCGGCAAACGCGATGCGGGACCGCCCGTCGTGCGCCTGCACAGCGAATGCCTGACTGGCGACGTGCTCGGCAGCCTCAAATGCGATTGCGGGCCGCAGCTCCACGCCGCGCTCCACGCGATGGCCGACGCGCCGTGGGGCGTCCTGCTGTACCTTCGGCAGGAAGGCCGCGGGATCGGCCTCGTCAACAAGCTGCGCGCCTATGCGCTGCAGGATCAGGGCTATGACACGGTCGACGCCAATTTGCGGCTCGGCTTTCCGGTCGAGGCGCGCGACTTCGCGATCGCCGGACGCATGCTCGAGCTGCTCAATATCCCGCGCATCCGGCTGATGACGAACAATCCCGAAAAGGTCGCACGGCTCGGGAAGGAAGGCGTCGAAGTCGTCGAACGTATCCCGCTCGCGCTGCCGACGAACAAATATAACGAGCAATATCTCGCGACCAAGCGCGACCGCACGGGACACCAGCTGTAAAAGCCCCTCGTCATTGCGAGGAGCGAAGCGACGCGGCAATCCAGAGTAGCGTAAACCGCTCTGGATTGCTTCGCGCAGTTTTTCCTGAGCGCCTGCAAGGCAGTCGAAGGGCTCGCAATGACCAAGTTTGTTGTTGGCGGCTCAATGCACGAAGCGCGCCACCACGTCGCGATAGCTGCGGCTGACCTTCACCTGCGCGCCCGATCCGAGCACGAGGAAGCACTCACCGTTGGTGTGCGGCTTGACCTGCTTGACCTGGGAAAGATTGACGATCGTCGAACGGTGCACGCGCTGGAAGTTGCGCGGGTCGAGCCGCTTCTCCAGATCCTTCATCGTCTCGCGCAGGATCAGGCTGTTGTCGGCGGTATAGATGCACATATAGTCGCCCGCGGCGTCGATGCGCTCGATGCTGTCGACGTCAACGCGGAAGATCTGGCCGCGATCCTTGATGTTGATCATCTTTTCATAACGATCGGCGGCGTGTGCATCGGGGGCAACCTCGGCATCATAATCCTCGACCGCTTCGGGCGCGACTTCGGCAAGCACGGTCTTCAAACGTTCGACTTCCGCCACGCCACGCTTTTCGGCGAGCCGCTGGCGCACGCGGTCGAGCGCGTCGGCGAGCCGCTCGGGCTCGACCGGCTTGACCAGATAGTCGACCGCCTGCGCCTCGAACGCGCGGATGGCATGATCCGAATAGGCGGTGACGAAGACGACGAGCGGGGGCTCGACCTCCATCAGCCCCTGGATCACCGAAAAGCCGTCGAACCCCGGCATCTGGATGTCGAGGAAAACGAGGTCCGGCTTGTGCGTCTTGATCTTTCTGATGGCCTCGCGGCCGTTCTGGGCAGTGTCGACGACTTCGACATCGGGATGCGATTCGAGCCGCAGCTGCAGGCCCTGGGTCGCCAATTTTTCATCATCCACAAGGATGGTTCTGATCGTCATGTTCTCTCGGTTCCAATCGTCATTTGCCCGTCGGGCTGGAACGGAAACTCGATAACCACCGTGAACCCGCCCTCAGCGCCCACCTGGACGTCGAACCGGTGCTGGTCGCCGAAAGCCTGCGCCAGCCGGTCCCTGATATTGGCTAAACCCACACCGGTCGATTCCGTTGCAAGGCCAGTGGTGGGGTCCGTCGTTTCTGCTGACAATCCCGCGCCGGTGTCGGACACGGTGATGCGAACATTTTGACCGGCCAGCTGTGCAGAAATGGTGATATCGGCGCCCTCCTCCTGCGGCGTCACCGCATATTTGATCGCATTTTCGATCAGGGGCTGGAGCAGGAGCGAGGGCAATCGCGCACGCGAAACCGCGGGATCGATCGCGAAATGGGGGCGCAGCCGTTCCTCGAAGCGCATCTTCTCGATATCGAGATAGAGCTTCAGCGTCTCGATTTCCTGCGCCAGCGTGACCTGCGCCGTCGGTTCGTTCGCGAGCGTGTAGCGGAGGAACGCCGACAGGCGCGACAGCATCGCGTTGGCCGGCTCGGCCTGTTTCAGCAGCACGAGCGTCGAAATGCTGTTCAATGTGTTGAACAGGAAATGGGGGTTGAGCTGATAGCGCAGCATCGCGAGCTGCGCCGACGCCGCCTGTGCCTCGAGCCGCAGCACGCGATCATTCTGTTCCTCGAGCTGGAGGAAATAGTTGATCGCGAAATAGAGCGCCGACCATGCCGCGAGCGACGTCGCGTCGATGTACATGGCGCCGAGCAAAAGGCTGGTGAAGCCCGCTTCGCTCGCCGGATTCTGGATCTGCGCGACCCAGGCGTCGATAAAGGCCCACAGCGCGGTCGCGACGCCGGCGAGGCCGAAGCTGACGCCCCACATGAAGAGCGGCCGGCGGTTGATCAGCGCGCGATAGCAGACCGAGAGGAGCAGCGAGAGCGAGAAGCCGGTAATTGCGGAGATCGTCTGCGGGATCATGAAGGTGAAGGACTGGCCATTGGCCAGCCCCGAGATCGCGCGCAACCCGAGCCACGCGGCCCAGCCCAATATCTGCAGATTCCAGAAGGCCCGTACCTTGTTGTCGAAAAAGGGACCGGGCGAAGTCAGTCGGAACAGCGGCATGAAGGTCCGTATGGTCGAAGGTCAGCGGTGGGACGCGCGGAACCGGAAAACAAGGCGGCCGATCATTCCGCCGCGACCGGCGTCGCGGGATTTTCGCCGCGCACGCGCGCCTGCCCGAGCGGTTGCAGTTCGGAGCGGTGCTTCCACAGCAATTCCTTGTAGCCGATCACCCGGCCATCATGCGCGGTCAGCGTGACGGGGCCGATCGGCTGTTCGTCGCGCGCGTCGACGAGCACGGGGGTCGACGGAACGCCGGCGCCCCATTTTTCGCCCCACTGGCGGAGCGCGATCATCGCGGGCAACAGCTCGATGCCCTTTTCGGTGAGCTGGTAGCGGACCTTGCGGCGATCCTCGGCCATCACTTCGCGCGCCATGATGCCATGGTCGACCAGCTTTGACAGCCGGTTCGACAATATATTGCGCGCGATATTCAGTTCCTGCTGGAATTCCTCGAAATGATGGACGCCGTTGAAGGCCGCGCGAAGGATCATGAACGACCATCGCTCGCCCATCGCCTCGAGCGCGAGCGGCAGGGCGCAATTGCCACCATCGAGATCGTTCAGAAGTTCGCGTAATTTTCCCATGACCAATGCCCTAACGTAAAATCGCCCCATGCGCCAAAAAAATATAGGGCCTCCGTTGCATTTCGCAACTCAAACGCTAGGTCGCGTTTCGCAACCTTTCCGGTCGCGCAAAAACAGGAGGACCCGATGCCCGAATTCAAGCTTTCCCCCCTCGTCCCGGCGCTCGCACTCGGCACGGCGCTGATCGGCGCCTTGGCGCCCGCCGCAGCCACCGCGGCAGGCGGCGCCTTTTACAGCGCTGAACTCGCCAGCCCGGCATCCGAAGCGCGCTTTGTCGCGCGCGACGTCGTCTGGACGTGCAAGGGCACGAGCTGCCTTGCCGGACAGGGGACGAGCCGCCCGCTGATCATGTGCTCGGCGCTCGTCAGGAAGGCCGGCCCGGTGACCAGCTTCGCCGCCGGCGGCAAGGCGCTCGAAGCCGAAGACCTCGCGCGCTGCAACGCCGCAAGATAGCCGCCGATCGCATTTGGCCGCCATACTTTGGCCGGTGTGGCGGCCCCACACGGAACATGCTTCCAATAGACCTTATCAAAGTTGCCCGGCCCCGCTGATTTGGCGCAAGCAAATTTCACATTGCAATATGTGCATCAGGGGCGACATTGGGGCCAATGCTGAGGCAATATGAACTTGTCGAGCGCGTGCGCGCTTATGATCCCGACGTCGACGAGGCGCTGCTGAACCGCGCCTATGTCTTCACCGTGCAGAAGCACGGCAGCCAGAAGCGCGCGTCGGGCGACCCCTATTTCAGCCATCCGGTCGAAGTCGCCGGGATTTTGACCGATCTCCACCTCGACAGCGAGACGATCGTCACCGCGCTGCTCCACGACACGCTCGAGGATACGCTGACGACGCCCGAGGAGATCGAGCGGCTCTTCGGCAGCGACGTCGGCCGGCTGGTCGACGGGGTGACCAAATTGAGCAAGATCGAGGCGCAGACCGAGAACGAGCGCGCCGCAGAAAATCTGCGCAAATTCCTGCTCGCCATGTCGGACGACATCCGCGTGCTGCTCGTCAAGCTCGCCGACCGGCTGCACAATATGCGGACGCTGCATTTCATCACGAACCCCGACAAGCGTCGCCGCATCGCCAGGGAGACGATGGACATCTATGCCCCGCTCGCCGAGCGGATCGGCATGTATGAGTATATGCGCGAGATGCAGCTTCTCGCGTTCCGCGAACTCGAGCCCGAAGCCTATGCGACGATTACCGGCCGGCTTGCGAAACTGACCGCCGGCGGCAAGGACAAGGTCGCGGCGATCAGCCGCGAGTTCAAGGAGTTGCTCGCGAAAGAGGGGATCGAGGCCGAGGTGTCGGGGCGCGAGAAGCACCCCTATTCGATCTGGCGCAAGATGCAGGAACGCCACGTCAGTTTCGAACAGGTGACCGATATCATCGCGTTCCGCATCGTCACCCCGACCGATGCCGATTGCTACGCCGCGCTGGGGCTGATCCATCGCAAATGGAAAATGGTCCCGGGCCGCTTCAAGGACTATATCTCGACGCCCAAGCGCAACGGCTATAAATCGCTCCACACGACGATCATGCACCAGCAGAACATGCGGATCGAAATCCAGATCCGCAGCCTCGGCATGCACCAGCAGTCCGAATTCGGTCTTGCCGCGCATTGGGCATACAAGCAGGGCGGCGCCGCGCCCGACGGGCAGGCGGGGTGGATCCGCGACCTGCTCGAAATTCTCGAGCAGACGCACGATCCCGAGGAGTTTCTCGAGAATACGCGCATCGCGATGTATCAGGATCGCATCTTCGCCTTCACGCCCAAGGGAAGCCTGCATCAGCTGCCCAAGGGCGCGACCCCGGTCGATTTCGCCTATGCGGTGCACACCGGGCTCGGCGACCGGACGGTGGGAGCAAAGGTCAACGGCCGTCTCGTGCCCTTGCGGACGCAACTCGCCAATGGCGACACGGTCGAGATCCTTTCCTCCGACAAGCAGACCCCCCAGCCGGCCTGGCTGGGCTTTGCGGTCACGGGCAAGGCGCGCGCGGCGATCCGCCGCCACGTCCGGTCGAAGGAAAAGGTCGAACTCGCCGCATTGGGCCGCAAGATGTACGACGAGATCGTCGCGCGCCTGCCCAACAAGGTGGGCGACAAGGCGCGCGTGGCGGCGCGCGAACGGCTGAAGCTCGAGGACGATAGCGCGCTCTATATCGCAATCGCCAAGCAGCGGCTTTCGGACGATGCCGTGCTCGAGGCGCTCGTTCCCGGCATCACCGCCGAGATGAAGACCAAGCCCGGCAAGCTGGTACAGGGCGCGGCGGTGTCGATCGCGGGGCTGACCCCCGGCGTCGCCTACCAGCTCGCCGATTGCTGCCACCCGGTACCCGGCGACCGCATCGTCGGCCTCTCACGCCCCGGCGAAGGCATCGAGGTGCATGTCATCGACTGCCCGAGCCTCGCCGACGGCGTCGACGCCGACTGGATCGACCTTCGCTGGCAGGAGGACAGCGAGGGTGGCAATGCGCGGCTGTGCATCGTCATCCTCAACGAACCCGGCACGCTCGCCGAAATGTCGGGCATCCTCGCCGCCAATATGGCTAACATCACCAATTTGCGTCTGTCGAACCGCGAGGGCGGTTTCCACACCTACGACGTCGTCGTCGAGGTACGCGACGTCCAGCATGTGATGCGCATATTGTCGGCGCTGCGCGCGTCGGACACGGTGGTTCAGGCCGAGCGGCTTTAGGCATCGGTTTCGTCGGCTATGGGGTGGGGAGGGGGCTACATATCCTCGACGCTCCCCGGGTCGGGCGCGCCCTTTTGGCCTCGACGCATTCGCTGCACGAAGCGTTCCGAACGTCGGGTGGAAGATGCGCCAGTTCCAGCCAGCCGTCTTACTTCGATCCAAATTGAGATCGCCACAGTACCCACCACGCCGATCATCACCATACCTAGCCCCACAGAACGCGAGGATTGGAGGTTCGCAGCAGCGCCCGTAACCAGCAAAGGCGTAACAGCAATCAACCGATGAACTAAGGTTTGACTGCCGCACCAATCAACCTTGGTCCATTCGCGATCGATCATGCTGCGTACTTTGGCAATCATTTTCATATCAACACTTTGGACCCGTCGACGGAAGTCCGCAATCGGTCGAAAGCCGCCTTCCGATCGCGACCGGCTCGGGACGCAAAAAGGGGCCGCGAATCGCTTCGCGGCCCCGTATTCTTTGCCTGACGGCTCTGATCAGAGATCAGAAGACGCGGGCATATTGTTCGTTGCCGACGAAGCCGAGCTTGCCGACGCCGCTGCGCTTGATCACCGCCATCACATTGTCGACGACGATATAGCGGGCGTAGGGGTCGGGCTGAACCTGCAGTTCGGGCTCGACCGGCAGCGCCTTGGTCTGTTCCAGATATTGCGCGAGCTGTGCCAGGTCGACCGGTGTTCCGTTCCAGGTGATCGTCCCGGCGGGATCGATCATCACCTTGTTCTTTTCCGGGTCGACATTGCTCTGGCTGTCGGTCGGGACCGGCAGATCGATCTTCACAGCGTGGGTCTGGACCGGGATGGTGATGATGAACATGATGAGGAGCACGAGCATGACGTCGATCAGCGGCGTCGTGTTCATGTCCATCATCGGTTCGTCGTCGTCCCGATCTCCAACTGCCATGGCCATAGGATTATTCCTTCATGATTGAGCGGACCGCCTTAGAGGCGGCCCACCGTGCCCGAGCCAGGAGCCGGTTCGGAAATGAACCCGATCTTCTGGAAGCCGGCATATTGCATCGTATAGATCACACCGCCGATGCACTGGTACGGCGTGTTGACGTCGCCGCGGATATGCACTTCGGGGAAGTTTTCTTCGGTGATGTTTTGCGGACCGCCGATGTCCTCGAGCAGCTTTTCGAGCTTTTCCTGCCCGCGCTGGAGCAGTTCGCGCGAATCGACCGGGGTCTGGCCCCAATAGACTTCGCATGCGCTGCTGTCGGCATTGGGTTCGCCATCGCCGTCGGTGTCGGCCGAACGGATCGACAGCAGCACATTTTCGGGCTTCGTCGTCGTCGGCTCGAAGACCACGTCGGGCAGCTTGAGGTTCACCGTCTCCAGCACCACGGGGACCGTGATGAGGAAGATGATGAGCAACACAAGCATGATGTCCACGAGCGGGGTCGTGTTGATGTCGGACATCGGGGCATCTTCGCCCTTGTCGCCTACACTCATCGCCATAGGATTAGCATCCTGTCACAAAATTTCTGTCATTGAGCCGGACCACCATGCCGATGGCATGAGGATCCGGTCCAGCGGACCCCGCCCTTCGCCGCGCGGCGAAGGGCGGGAATCCAGCAGCCAAATCAGGCCTTCTTCGGCGCTGCGGCCGGAGCAGCAGCCTTCGCCGGAGCGAGCGAAGCCGGCTTCACCTGACCGTTCGACATGATCGAGCCGAGAACGTCGTTCGAGAAGATCGACAGGCGGCGGGCGATCGCCTTGTTGCGGCTCTGCAGCCAGTTGAACGCGAGCACCGCGGGCACGGCGACGATCAGACCGATGGCGGTCATGATGAGCGCTTCACCGACCGGACCGGCGACGGTGTCGATCGAGGCCTGACCCGACGCACCGATCTTCACGAGCGCGCGGAGAATACCGATAACGGTACCGAACAGACCGATGAACGGTGCGGTCGAACCGACGGTCGCAAGGAAGGCGAGGCCCGAGTTGAGCTTCGAGTTGATGTGGTTCTGCGAACGCTCGAGCGTGCCGTGCATCCAGTCATGGGCTTCGACGGGATCGGTCAGCTTGTTATGCTCTTCGTTGGCGCGCAGGCCATCCTCGACGACCTGGCGGTAGGCGCTGTTCTTCTCGAGCTTTGCGGCACCGTCGGCGAGCGTCGGGGCGCGCCAGAAATTGGCGTCGACCGCCTTGCCCTGGCTCATCACCTTGTTCTGCTCGAAGAGCTTGGTGAACAGGATGTAGAGCGTGCCGACGAACATGATCAGCAGGATGAGGAAGGTGAGCTGCGAGACGATCCCGCCTTCGCAGAGCGCGGGAACGAGACCATAGGGGTTCGTGCCCTCTTCCTTCACGCACATCGAAGCGGGCATCAGGGTGAGGCCTGCCTCGTGAGCGGCGGCCGGCGCCGCGGCGGCGGCGTTTGCGATCAGATTAAACATACTGGAAATTCCCTCTCAAAGAATATCGGTAAGATCAAAAATATCGTCGCGTCAGATCAGCGGGGGATCTGCCAACGGATACGGTTGCTGTAGGTACCGCCCGTCGGGTTGCCCGCGCGATCCTTGCCCGGATTGAACCGGCCGCGGCGCTGGATAAGCTTGCAGGTTTCGGCATCGAGATCGGCGTGACCGCTCGACGAGGTCACATCGCACGAGGTGATGCGGCCATCGGTGCCATAGGTGACGCGGAACCCGGTGGTGCCTTCGCGCTCTTCGCGCATCGCACGGGCCGGATAGTCGTCGTTCGTCGCCCAGCGGCCCGGATTGCCCTTCGGCGAACCGGCCTGGCTGAGGTCGGGCGTCGGCGGCGGCGCCGGGGGTGCCGGCGGCGTGTAGACGGGCGGCGGCGGCGTCGGCGGCGCCTTGGGCACCGACTGGACCGTATTGGTCGTCACCGGCGGCGGAATGGGCGACGGCGGCGTTACGACCGGCGGCGGCGGCGGAAGCTTGTTATCCGGCGGCGGCGGCGGCGGCGGCTCCTCCGGCGGCGGCGGCTCTTCGACGTCCACCACATCCAATTTTTCGGCGAGTTTCTTGACGATACTGATATTCAGGCCGTTAACCAGGCCATAGCCCAGAACTGCCGTAAACAGACCAACCAAGACAATCGCCACTACCCTGTTTTTAGGGTCGACATTATCACCATAAGCCATTCAGGGACGACGCTCCTTGCTAGATCATCCTGACACCAATTCCCAACCCTCGGGACGGTTGCCAAATGCCCGGATGATTTCCGATGCGTTTCCACAGACCCGACGGCGCTGCATCCGGCTTGTTATGTTTTTGCCGGACACGTCGCCGCACGTCCTATCGCGGTGGCGGCACATTCGCAAACCCTTTATCAGCGGTTAATGTGCCCTGTCCCATGATGGGGATTTCAACGCCGATACCGGTGTCACAGATGATGGAAAGTGGATCGATCATGCGCCTCCCCCTCCCGGCCGCCATCGCCGGATTCTTGACCTTAAGCTTTGGAATCCCCGGTGTTTCGGCAATGCAGGCGCCGGCGACTCCCGCCGCGGCCAGCCCCTATAGCTATGCCGACATCGCCGATCTTGCGACAGCAGCGCCGATCGCGCTCCACGCACGCATATACAAGGCGACAGCGCTGAAAGCCGACCGCGCACCCGGAGTCGCGGCGGGTCATACCCGATTCTATGTCGAGGCCGACGTGGTCAGCCTGATTCGCGGCTCGGCACCGCTCGCCGCGCGAATCTCCTACCTCGTCGATCTGCCCCCCGACGCGAAGGGCAAGCCGGCGAAGCTGAAGAAGAAGCAGCCGGTCCTGCTCTTTGCCCGCCCTGTCGCGGGCGCGGCCGCGGGAACGAACAACACCGGCAGCGTCCGGCTGATCGCCCCCGATGCGCAGCTGCCGTGGGATGCGGCGACCGAGGCGCAGGTCCGCGCGGTGCTGACCGAAGCGGTCAAGCCCGGCGCCCCGCCCGCAATCACCGGCGTCGCGAACGGCTTTCACGTTCCGGGCACGCTGCCCGGCGAGGGCGAGACGCAATTGTTCCTCAACACCAGCACCGGCGAGCCGGTGTCGCTGACTGTACTCACCGCCGCCGACGGATCGTACGGCTTCGTCACCAACCTCAATCCCGGCGCGTACGTCGTGCGCGAGGTCTTGCCGGCCGGTTGGAGCCAGACCTTACCGACTACCGTCGGTGGTACGCTCTGGCCGAACGGCGTGAGCA
>CBJKNR010000069.1:0-11561 GCA_966417555.1 uncultured Sphingopyxis sp. | reverse complement strand
CGTGCGTATCGACGGCGGTATTGCGGTACGTCACCGGCCGCTGACCGCCGCCGACGATCCCGAAAAGCGCAAGGGCGCACCGGCCGCCCTGCCCGCCGAACCCGCGATGCTCGCCGAACTGCCCGCGCCGTCGCTCGCCGAAAATATGGTACGGATCAACAAGGAGAGCCAGAATCTCCACACCGAACTCATGCTCCGCCGCGTCGCGCGGCACGCGGGCAGCGGCTCGATCGCCGACGGGCAGGCGGTGATGCACAAGGTCATGACCGGGGCCGGCCTGCCCGATGCAGGCTATCACTTCGCCGACGGGTCGGGCATGTCGAACTACAACCGCATCAGCCCGCGCGCCGCAGTCGGTCTGCTCGGCTGGATCGCACGCCAGCCATGGGGCGCGGCGTGGCGTGCGACGCTGCCGATCGCGGGGCGCGACGGCACGTTGGAGAACCGTTTCAAGGGCACGATCCTCGAAGGAAAATTGTTCGCAAAGACCGGCTCGCTCAATGCCTCGCGCGCGCTGTCGGGCTATCTCGTGACGCGCAGCGGCAAGACGCTCATCTTCTCGGCGCTCGCGAACGACATGCCCGAGGATACCGACAGCCAGGCGACCGCCGCGGTCGACCGCGCGCTGGTCGCTATCGCCGAGGCGCTTTAGCTGCGGGCGCGAGGACCAGCCGCGCAGCGGCGTGCCGCTCGACCGCCGCCCTGCTGAACCACAAAGGCTGCATGTCGCCCGCAATCCACTTGGGATAAAAGTCGCGATAGCGCGACGAGCGCGGGTCGGCCGACTGACCGGGGAGCAACAGGAAGCGGCTGTTGTCCCACGCTCCCACATCGGCGACGAAGAGATAGCTCGCGCCATGCGAGACGTCGAAACCGCGCCTGGCGTTGAAACCGCGCGCCATCGGCGTGTTCCAGTCGCCGCCCGAGCGACCACCCTCGATTGGCGGGAAGGCGGCCGCGATCGCCGGGTTCGACGCCATCGGGTGCCGGATCGTGACGCGGTGCAGGTCGCCCCACCGCCAGCCCGCCGGATCGGTGCCGCCGAGTTCGACGGCCTTTTTCCAGCCCGCCGCCAGCGCGCCGTCGACCAGCGCGTCGCGCGCTGCGGCGGGATTGTCGCCCAGCCGCTTGTCGGGCGACGCGAGGATACGCAGCATTTCGGACAGGTTGACCGACGGCACGAGGTCGCGCGCCGCCGCGGGCACGATGCAGTCGTAAAAGGCCGTCGACAGCGCCGGCATCACCATCTCGTAGAGCAGGGCCGCAGCGCTGTCGGCTTCGATCCCGCAATCCCAGCGGCGGAGCAGCGCCGCAGCACTCGCGGCTTCGGGCGTTGGAACGGCCGGAAGCAGCCCCAGCAGCGTACGCGCAGGTAACGACTGGACGTCGTGCTGAAGCGCGATGCTGTCCTCGATCCGGTGCTTCGGCTGGGCACGCAGCACCTCGGCGCAGCGGTCGTAGCGGAAGGGGTCGCTCCAGCTGAAGCTGATGATCCGCTCGCGATACGGATAGCCGGCCGGCAGGTTCATCTGGTTCGCCGAGGCAAACCAGCCCTCGGGCGGGTTATAGACGTGCGGCATGTCCTCGACCGGCAGGATTCCCGTCCAGTCGAATGCGCCGTCGCCGGGCGCGGGAAACAGCCCGTCATGCTTCGGCCGGCGCGGAGTAAAACCGATCGTCTGCCAGCCGGTGTTGCCGTCGACGTCGGCATAATGGAAATTGGTGGGCGACACATGCAGCTTGAACGCCTTGCGCAGCGACGCCCAGTCCTTCGCCAGGTTGATCGCGATCATCGCGAAACGCTGGTTGGCACCCGGCAGCATGCTGACGGTCGCGAAGGCGATCGCGCGCTGGCGCGTCGCGTCCTCGGACACGACCGGGCGGCCGTCCGCATAGCGCAAGATCACGCGCTCGGCCGGCGCGCCCTTGACCGCGATCTCCTCCTCGAACGTCTCGAACGCCTTCCACTCGCCCTTGTGCCAATAGCGACCCGCATCGCCTTCCTTCGTTCGCAGGACGAATAGGTCGGTCTGGTCGATATGAAAATTGGTGCGTCCGAAGGCGAAGCGGTCGGTGTGCCCCTGCATGATGCCGGGCAGCCCCGGCGCGCCCGCGCCGATGACGTCGAGCCCCGGCGCGGTCAGATGCACCATGTGGCGCGGGCTCGAACGCCCGATGCCGAGGTGCGGATCATTGGCCAGGATCGGCCGCCCGGTCGCGCTGCGCGACGGCGCGACGGTCCAGGCATTACTGCCGAGCGCGAAACGCTCCGCCCAGCGTTCCTGGGGGTCGGACCGCGCCTCTTGCACCGGATCGAAGTCGATCGGGCGGCTCGCCGGGTCGAGGACGCCAAGGTCGGCTTCGCTCACCGCCGCGCAGTCGAGGCCTTCGGGAACGGTGAAGGACCAGGCAGGACGCAGCGGCATCATCAACCGGTCGACCTCGAGCAGGCCGCGCGTCTGGAGCTGCGCGCGGCGTACCTCGTCGTCGGCGTCGCCCATGCCGATTCCGCGATCGCGTACGAAGTCGCGCACATCCCAGCGCAGCGGGCTGATCCCGAGGATGCCATATTCGGGGGGAAGCTGCGACGGATCGGCCGCGAGTTCATCGATGCGGGCGTTGACGCCGGCGACATAGCCGCGCGCGCATTCGAGCACGTCGGGCGGCAGCGCCGCGAGTTCGGCGTCGATGTCACCGTGATAGAGAAAGAGCCGCGCCGCCTTGTCGGCGGCGACGAAACGCGGGCCGAAGGCTTCGGCCATCCGCCCCATGTTGCGGCGGTGCTCCATGTCGATCTGGAACAGCCGGTCGCGCGCGACGAGGTAACCCTGTCCGAAAAAGGCGTCGTGCAGCGACGCGGCGCGGACGTGCGGCACGCCCAGCTCGTCCTCGATCACCTCGATCGGAGCCCGCGCGCCGCCGAGGCTGACGCGTCGCACGCCGCCCCTGACCCGGGGCTTTGCCAGAAGATTTCCCGGCATCGCCACAAGCGCGGCGGAAGCCAGCAGGAATGCACGGCGCTGGATCAACGGGTACCCTTTTCAAAAATGATCGATGATAGAATAGCCTATCGCACGACAGTGCGACGGGGCCATAACAAGCACGCCACGCCCTATAACTGCAAGCTATCCGGAGCCGGACCCAAAGGACGCCAGCCGTCCATTCCGTCGGGCTATATATCCATATATTCAGGTTATTAGCCTAGCTGTTGACCTGCTGCCACCACCCTGTAACCTCGCTGTCACGAAGCTGGCCGTCTGCGCGCTATGGACGCGGCGATGGCCCGGCCGGTACGACGCATATCGACAAAATAAAAAGGCGGAGCATCGCATCCGCCGGATGGTCAGGTGGGACAATAGGGCAAGCCAATCCGGCGACCGGCCGGAACACGCCTCGGGCGGCGTGCGGCTTGGGCTCTGGGTTAAAAAGGGGACTGCGAACATGCGTGATGTTGAACGAATTCGTCTGCCGCTAGGCCGTTTCGGCGCCGCGATGACCGCACTTGCGCTGGTGCAGGCCGCGCCGGCGCTGGCGCAAGATGTGACGGCGCCAGCCGACAGCACCGAGGCCGCGCCGGCCGATCAGATCATCGTCACCGGCTCGCGCGTCGCGCGCGACGGCTTCCAGGCGCCGACGCCGGTGATGGTGTTGACGCAGGAAGACATCCAGAACAGCTCACCGTCCAACAACATCGCCGACTTCGTCAACCAGATCCCGGCGATGGCGGCATCGATCCGTCCATCGAATTCGCGTCTTGAGCTCAGTAACGGCATCGCCGGCATCAATGCGCTCAACCTGCGCAGCCTGGGCACCGTGCGTACGCTCGTGCTGATCGACGGGCGGCGGTCCGTGGGTTCGACCGCCAACGGCGTGGTCGACATCAACACGATCCCGCAGTCGCTGGTGGAGCGCGTCGAGGTTGTCACGGGCGGTGCCTCGGCCGCCTACGGTTCCGACGCGGTTGCGGGGGTGACCAACTTCATCCTGAACAAGGACTTCAGCGGGCTGAAGTTATCCGGCGATGTCGGCGTGACCGATGAGGGCGACGGCTTCAACTATTCGGCGGAGATTGCCGCCGGCTTCAAGTTCGCCGATGGTCGTGGCCGCCTGATCGTGGCGGGCGAGATCGCCCACACGGATGGCATCTTCCAGGTCGATCGCGACTGGAATCACACCGGCTTCGTGCGGATCCAGAATCCGGCCTGGACGACCAACAGCACCGTGCCCCGGTACCTGCTCCGGACCATGGTCGGCGCGGCGAACTCGACGCCGGGCGGCCTCATCACCGCTTCGGCCGGGGGCACGGCAAATCGCCTGTGCGGAACCTATTTCGGACAGGGCGGATCGATCAACCAGTACCAGTACGGCGAGTTGACCTTCCCTTCGCCGGCCTGCTCCGCAGTGCCCCAACTCACGCAAGGCGGCGACTGGCAGGTCAATGATTCGGGTCGCCGCATCGGCCTCAGTCCGGAAGAGGACCGCTATGGCATCTTCGCGCGGCTGAGCTTCGAGGTCAGCGATGGCGTCACCCTCTTCGCCCAAGCTTCGTATAACGAGCAGGAGACCTTGTTCAACGCGGGTCCCAACCTGATGACCGGTCTTTCGCTGAGTGCAACCGGTTGCGGCGCGGCGGCGACCGCAGCGGCGGCTCCGACGACCTGCAACGCGTCCCTGTACAACGCGCTCGGACCGACGCGCCTCGCGGACATAACCGGCGTGACGCTGGCAACGACCGCCGTCGACTTGCCCGGCCGCGGCTCGAACAACAAGCGCAAGGTGCAGCGCTATCTGATCGGCGCGGAAGGTGATTTCGAGGCTTTCGGAAAGCCGGCGAACTGGGACGTCTATGCCCAGTACGGCCGCGCCGAGTTGCACGAGCAACTGACCGATATCCAGCAAACGGTGCGGAGGAACAACGCGCTCGCCGCCGTGTTCGCGCCAGCCGGCAATCCGAACAATCTTCCGGTCGGTTCGATCCAGTGCCTGATCAACGTCAACGCCAGCGCGGCGGATGACGATCCCGCCTGCCGTCCGCTCAACCTGTTGGGCATCGGCGTCGCCGATCCGGCGGCGGTCGATTATATCCTCGGCGATCCGTTCCGCGATCAGACGCTCGAACAGACCGTGGTTGGCGCCAACCTGTCGCTCACGCCTTTCGCGACCTGGGCGGGCGACGTCAGCATCGCGATCGGCGCCGAGTACCGCAAGGAGGAGATCGACGGGTTCGTGCCCGCCGAGTTCCAACCCATCTTCAACCCGGCCACCGGCGCATCGACCAGCGTGTGGTCGGTTGGCAACTTCCGCCCCAGCAAGGGCAGCTACGACGTCAAGGAGGCCTATCTCGAAACGGTCGTGCCGCTGGGCTTTGGACTCGAGTTCAACGGGGCGGTGCGCGGCACCGACTATTCGACCTCGGGCTATGTCACGACGTGGAAGCTTGGCGCGACCTGGCAGCCCATCGACGACATTCGACTGCGCGTCACACGCTCGCGTGACATTCGTGCGCCCAACCTTAACGAGCTGTTCCAGGCGGGTACCGCCAACACCTCCACCGTCACCAACCCGTTCTTCCCGGGAGTGGGGCCGGGAACCGGCACCTATGGCTCCAGCCTCTCCTATCTGGGCACGATCACGGGCAATCTCAATCTGAGCCCGGAGAAGGCGGATTCGTGGAACGTCGGCGCGGTGTTCGCACCCCGCTTCATTCCGGGTTTCACCGTGTCGGCAGACTATTTTGACGTCAAGGTGAAGGACGCGATCGACAGCCTCAGCGCGGACGACATCGTCAACCGCTGTTTCGAGGGGCTGGCGGACTTCTGCGCGGCGATCACGCCCGACCCCGCCAATCCCTCGCGCGTCCTTATCAGCCGCCAGCCGGTCAATTTCTCCAGCCTCGTCATGCGCGGTGTCGATCTGGAAGCGGCGTATCGGATGCCCCTCGCGGGCGGCAATTTCACCCTGCGCGGCATGGCGACGCGCTATATCGACAACATCGTCACAACCGGGGTGCCGGGCTTCGTGCCGCTCAACTCCGTCGGGACGCTCGGTGTCGGCACCGGCACGCAATCGATCACGCCGAAGTGGATCTACCGCTTCACCGCAGCCTATGACACCGACGATTTCTCGCTGACAGCGACGGCGCGAGGAGTGAGCGACGGCAGGTACGATGCCACGGGCATCGAGTGCGGGACTACCTGCCCGATCTCGACCAACCAGTTTCCGACCTACGAGGACAACAGCATCGACGGCGCGACCTACGTCGACCTCAACGCGACGTTCAAGTTCGACGCGATGGGCAAGGGCGACGCCGAATTCTTCGTCAACGTCACCAATGTGTTCGACGCCGATCCGATCCTGTTGCCCGAAACGGGCCTCGCGGCGAACAGCACCTATTCGGATCTTCTCGGCCGCCAATTCCGCGTCGGGATCCGATTCAGGACCAAGTGACGCGATCCGAAGGGGCCGCTGCGATCCCGCCTTCAAAGTCGCCTCGGCGCGCACGGCCCTGACGTGCGGGCCGACGCCATTCGGCGCCCACGGCGACAGGCGAGAAATTGTTTTCACTCGCCGTGCTTCCATGCCCTCAAGCGCCCCGACCCCGGCGCCAAGGAGATGGTCCGTTGAATATCGCCAGCATCGCCCTGCCCCGCGTCCTGCGCATCGGCGGCGGAGCCTCGAAGCAGTTGCCCGGGGTGCTGGGTGCGCTGGGGCTGTCGCGGCCACTGATCGTGACCGACGCCTGGCTGGCAAGCAGCGGGCGCGTCGCCGAAATGGAGGGCGGGCTGGCGGCGGCGGGGATCGTCGCGCGCGTGTTCGCCGACACGGTGCCCGACCCCACGGTGTCGTCGATCGATGCGGGCGTCGCCTTCCTGCGCGAGGGCGAGCATGACTGCGTCGTAGGCTTCGGCGGGGGCAGCCCGCTCGACAGCGCAAAGGCGATCGCGCTGCTCGGCCTGCGTGGCGGGGTGATGGCCGACTACAAGGCGCCGCACGTGCAGGATGCGCCGGGACTGCCGGTGATCGCGATCCCGACGACCGCGGGCACGGGATCGGAGGCGACGCGCTTCACGATCATCACCGACGAGGCGACCAACGAGAAGATGCTGTGCCCGGGGCTCGCCTATCTGCCCGTCGCGGCGCTGGTCGATTATGAGCTGACC
Source organism: uncultured Sphingopyxis sp. (assembly GCA_966417555.1). GTDB lineage: Bacteria > Pseudomonadota > Alphaproteobacteria > Sphingomonadales > Sphingomonadaceae > Sphingopyxis. The sequence continues at coordinate 4,401 of CBJKNR010000069.1, read as the reverse complement.
TTTACCAAGCCCAGGCGGCTGACCGCCGACACCGGGATCGATTCGCTGACGCATGCGATCGAGGCCTATGTGTCGAAGCGCGCGAATCCGTTCAGCGACGGGATGGCGCTGCTCGCGATGCGCGCGATCGCGCCCAATCTGCGCCGCGTATGTGCCGACCCGATGGACGCCGCAGCGCGCGAGGCAATGATGCTGGGCGCGACGCAGGCAGGGATCGCCTTTTCGAACAGCTCGGTCGCGCTGGTGCACGGGATGAGCCGGCCGATCGGTGCGCATTTCCATGTGCCGCACGGGCTGTCGAACGCGATGCTGCTGCCTGCGGTAACGGCGTGGTCGGCCCCCGCCGCGCTTGACCGCTATGCGACATGCGCGCGGGCGATGGGAGTCGCCGACGAGGCCGAGGGCAACCAGTCGGCGGTGGCGCGGTTGCTCGATGAACTGGCGGCGCTCAACCACGAACTCGAGGTGCCGGGGCCGGCGGCGTGGGGCATCGATGCGGCGCGCTGGAACGCGCTGGTCCCGACGATGTGCGCACAGGCGGCAGCGTCGGGTTCGCCCGCGAACAACCCCCGGGTGCCGGGTGCCGAGGAGATGGCGATGCTCTATGCACAGGTCTGGGCGGGTTAGGCACCGCCATGGAAATCCGGCGCTATGCGGCATCCGACTTCGACAGCGTAAAGACGCTTTGGGAAGAGGCGTTCCCCAACGATCCGCCGTGGAACCGCGCTGAAGTGGCGATCCCGGCCAAGCTCGCATTCCAGCCGGACCTGTTCCTTGTCGCGGTTGACGGCGGAGAGGTGATCGGTTCGGTGATGGCGGGTTACGACGGGCATCGCGGCTGGCTCTATTCGGTGGCGGTCCGGCAGGCGTGCAAGCGCGGGGGCGTGGGAACAGCGCTGGTCCGCGAAGCCGAGCAAGCCTTGCGCGCGCTCGGGTGCGAAAAGATCAACCTGCAGGTCCGCGCAGCGAACGAAAAGGTCGTCCAGTTCTACAACGCGCTGGGATATGCGGTCGAGGATCGCATCAGCCTCGGCCGGCGGCTCTAGGAACAGGATTGCGCGGATGCGCAGGCAGCGGCAGGTCAAGCCACGCATGGCGCTGCTCGGCCCACACGGCCTGTTCGGGCATCGGAAAATCGCAATCGGCAAAAGCTCCCGCCGCCACGCCGATCAGGTGGGGAAGCCGCTCGGGCTCCCACCAGAGCGACGATCCACAGTCGGGGCAGAAATGGAACGATACGTCGCGGCCGCTGGCCGACGGGCGCTTGAATGCCTTGGCCCCGGCGGCGGGCAGTTCCACGCGCTCGCGGGGAAAAAAGGCCGCGACGCTGAAAAGCGACCCCGTTCGCCTTTGACAGTCAAAGCAATGGCAGAGCGAAACCTTTGCCGGATCGCCGGTGCAGGTGAGGACGAGCTTGCCGCAGTGACAGGAGGCCGTGCGTTCCATGGCGCTTGGGCATATCACCGCGGGGCAAGCAAACAAGACTTACTCGATCGGCGGCAATTCCCGCTTCGTTCATTGACCGGCAAGCTGTGCCCTGCTTAAGCGCGCTCGCCTCGCCTCCCGCTCTCCTACGTCTCGATGTGGAGGCGGGGCATCCCTTTCAAAAACCTCGTCATTGCGGGGCCGCGAAGCGGTTACGGCAGCCTCTTTCCCATCGACACTTGCAGCACTGCATACCATTCGGCGCGCGTCCAGCGCGGGATGAACGCCTGCGGGATTTCCCCGATCCGTTCGATGGTCTGCGTGCCGACGATCGGGATCGGACGCACGGGATGCGCCATCACCCAGCTGTACGTCGCCGCGGCGCGCGAGACGCCATATTCGGCGGCCTTCGCATCGAGCAATCCGGCGATGGCCTGACCGCGCTCGTCCGCCGGATCCCCAAGCCTGCCGCCGCCGAGCGGCGACCAGGCGAGGAAGACCATTCCTTCCGCCATCGACTGATCGAAGAGGCCGTCAAAGAGCGGAGCGAGGTGGAGCGGCGAAAATTCGCTCTGGTGGCTGACGACCGGAACGGGAAGAAAGCGGGCCAGCGCGGACGTCTGCGAAGGCGTGAAGTTGGAGACGCCGATCGCACCGATCTTGCCTGCGCGATATGCGTCTTCGAGCGCGCGCGCGACCTCCTGCGGGTGGGTGAGCAGGTCGGGGCGGTGAACCTGCCACAGCTCGACCCGACCGGTGCGCAGACGCCCCAGCGAGGCATCGATCGCCGACGCCAAGTAAGCGGCGCTGCTGTCATAGGGCGTGCCGGGAATAATTCCGCCCTTGGTCGCGAGGAGCATCCCGTCGCGAAGCCCCGGGGCTTCGGCGAAGACGTCGCCCAGCAAGGATTCGGCCGAACCGAAACCGCCGGGCGCGTCAAAGCCATAGATGTCGGCGGTGTCGAACAGGGTCACCCCGGCCTCGAACGCGGCATCAATCCGCGCGCGGGCCGTCGCAACGTCGACGCCGGCAAAGCGCCACATGCCCCAGGCTATGGGCGCCACCTCGCGCCCGGCGATCGTCACATTGGCGGGTGCGGGAAGATGAACGGGCATCGATCAGAGCCCGAACAGCTTGCGCGCGTTGTTCGCGCGGATTTTCGCGCGTTCCGCGTCGGTCAGGTCGAGCCTCGCAAAGGCTTCGAGCGTTTCGGGCAGCGAGATTTGCGGGAAATCCGACGCGATCAGCACATGATCGACGCCGACGTTTCGGATCGTCCACACATATTCGTCCTCGATCGGCGAATCCGCGGCGAGGATGACACCCCCCGAAATATCAAAATAGATATTGTCAGCGAACAGATTTTCGGCCGTGCGCGCGAGCGCGAGAATGTTCCAGAAGCGAAAGCTGAGCCCGCCCATATGGGCGAAGACGAATTTCGTCTTCGGCGCGGCGAGCGCGAGGTTGAAGAGCTTCTCGTTATCGCTGGGGACGATGCTCGCATTGTCCATCACGACGACCATTCCCTTGTCGCCGGCGCGCCTGACGAGCGTCAGTACGCGCGGGTCGGCGGCGTCGAATTTCTGCGTGTGCGCGTGGATCTTGAGCAGGCGGACGCCGCGCGCGGCGACGCGGTCGACTTCGGCGAGCGCGGCGTCGCCGTCATAGGGGTGGACCGTCGCGATCGCGACCATGTCGGGATTCTTCGCGGCGAGTGCAATCAGCGCGTCGTTGCGCCGGGCTATGTCGCCGGGATTGCCCGCGAGCGCCTGATTCGGGCCGCCGAACCACATCGCGCCGAAAGCGTCGACCGGCTGGTTCGCCGCCTGCAGCTGTGCCCTATATTCGGCGAGCGACGCTTCGCCCCTGTGCAGGTGGACGTGGGTATCGACGACGGCGTCCTGCGCAAAGGCAGGCGACGAAAGCAGGGCGATCGAAAGCAGCAGGGCTCGCATGATATCTCCGGTCGGCGATAGAGAAGCGCCGACCTGCCACAAAGCGCGCGCGCCGCCAATGACCTCGCGGCCGATACTTGCGGCTCTTCGCCGACGGCGTGGAGCTCAATTGGTCCAGTAGATATAGTCCTGCCCATCCTTCCATGGCGCGTTAAGTGGCACGTCGATACGCACCGGCCCTTCGATGAGGCCGGGCCAGATCGGTTTCGCCATACCCTTGTTCTGCGCCTCGATCATCGCGCTGAGCTGCGCGACGCGCTGCGGATCGCTCGCGGCAAGGTCGTGGCGCTCGGTCGGGTCGGCAGCGAGGTTGTAGAGGCGCGCCCTTTCGGGGCGCTTCGTGACCTGCAATTTCCAGTCGCCGGCGCGCACCGCCCGATAGTCGCCCGAACGCCAGAACATCGCGGGCCGCTTCGCGGGGCCGGCGAGGATATTTTCGCTGTCGATCGTCCGGCCCTGCGGCAGCTTCGCGCCCGCGGCCGCGGCGATCGTCGCGAAAATGTCGAGATGCCCGGTGACGTCGGTCCGCTGCGTCCCCGCCGTAATCGCACCCGGCCAGCGCATGAACAGCGGGGCGCGGATGCCGCCTTCAAAGAAGGTTGCCTTCCAGCCGCGGAACGGCGCGTTCAGGCCGGGCATGCCATTGTACCAGGCGCCGCCGTTGTCGCTGGTGAAGATGACGAGCGTATTGTCGTCGATCCCTGCCTCTTTCAGCTTCGCCATCACGTCACCGATCCGCCGGTCGAGCTGCGCGATCATCGCGCCATAGACACGCGTCTTGTGATCCCTGATCTGCGGCAGCCTGTCATAGTCGGCCCTGGTCGCCTGCAGCGGCGTGTGCGGCGCGTTGAAAGCGAGATACAGGAAGAAGGGCCGGTTGCGGTTCGCCTCGATCGCCTTGATCGCCTCGTCGGCGAAATAGTCGGTCATATGCCCCTTCGGGTGGAAACGCTTGCTCCCGTTGAAGGTGACGGCGTGGCGGAGGTTCGCCCAGAGGAAGCGGTCGATCGGATCCCATGGT
>CBJKNR010000068.1:0-11626 GCA_966417555.1 uncultured Sphingopyxis sp. | reverse complement strand
AGGGGCCCATCACCGGAGCTACCCTCCTTCAAAGCCGTCCAACGGGAATTGCAACGGCAGGAGATGGGCCCCTGCCTTCGCAGGGGCACGCCGGCTTTTTGGGGGAGGGACTGTAATGGGCGGTAACCGCAAGACCGCCCTCGTCGTCGCCCCCGGGCGCGGCACTTATGGCAAGGGCGAGCTCGGCAGCATCGCGCGGCTCCACGGCGCGCGCTTCGGCGACCTCATCGCGAATTTCGATGCGCAGCGCCGCGAGCGCGGCCAGCCGACGGTGACCGAACTCGACGGCGCCGAGCGCTTCAGCGTCGCGACGCATATGCGCGGCGATGTCGCAGCGCCGCTGATCTACACCGCGACGGCGCTCGATTATCTCAGCATCGACCGCGACAAATATGATGTCGTTGCCGCCCTCGGCAATTCGATGGGCTGGTACAGCGCGCTTGCCTTGGGCGGCGCGGTGTCGGTCGAGGACGGATTCCGCATCGCGAACGCGATGGGATTGAACAGCCAGACGCACGGGCCCGGCGGCCAGATATTGCTGCAGGTCGTCGACGAGGACTGGCGCCCGGTCCCCGGCCTGCGCGACACGCTGCTGCGCCTCGTCGCCGCCGTCGGCGCGCGTCCCGGTCATGCGCTTGACCTTTCGATCGACCTTGCCGGCATGCTCGTTCTTGCCGGCAATGAGGAGGGCCTTGCCGCGCTGCTAGCCGAGGCGCCGCCGACCCCGGGGCGCGATCCGCTGCGCCTCGCCGGTCATGGCCCCTTCCACACCCCGCTGATGTTCGGCAGCTCGGACAAGGCAAAGGCCGAATTGCCCCTCTCGCTCTTTGGCGGCCCGGCGATCCCGATGGTCGACGGCCGCGGCCATATCTGGCGCCGTTTCTCGAGCGATCCCGCTGCGATCCGGGATTACAGCTTCGGCCACCAGATCCTCGCGCCCTATGATTTCGCGCTGTCGGTGCAGGTCGCGGTCAAGGAGTTCGCTCCCGACGTCCTTATCCTGCCCGGCCCCGGCGACACGCTGGGCGGCGCGATCGCGCAGTCGCTGATCGGCATTGGCTGGCAGGGGATGAGCGGCAAGACCGCCTTTACGGCGCGGCAAGCGTCGGACCCCATCCTGCTCTCGATGGGCCGCGCCGAACAGCGCGAGCTGGTGACCGGAAAGCAATAGGGCCGGAAGGGAGGAACATCCCTGCCGGCCCTGTCGTTCGCACGCGGTCAGGTGGGGTTGACTACGTGCGGATGAACGGCAGCGCCCGTGGGGACCAACTCAAGGGCGGTGCGCCGTTCATTTCCCTTATAGGCGCGACGCAGCGCTTCCGGCCGGGCCCTTCGGCGATCCTCCACCGAAACGGACCGGATTGGCGGCGGCGCTGCGCGTGAGTTCGGCTGTGAACTGCAATCGCAGCAGCTCGGCGACATTGCCCGCCCCCGCGCGCCGCATGATATTGGCGCGGTGTACCTCGACCGTGCGCGGGCTCAGGGCCAGCTGGCGTGCGATCGCCTTGTTGCCGTGGCCCGCCGCGATCGCGTCGAGGATATCGCGCTCGCGCGGGGTCAGCGCCGCCAGCCGGATCTCGGCCTCGCGGTGCCGCTCGATCGCCACCTGCCGTGCGCGCCAATCGGCGAGCGCGGCGTCGACGGTGCGACGGACGAGGCGCGGGTCGAGCGGCGCGGGCAGCAGGTCCTGCGCTCCACCGACGAGAATCGCACGCGATTCGGCGATGCTCAGCCGCTCGGCGGCGACGAAGACAAGGATGTCCCCGCGCCCGGCCACGCGCTCGAGCAGCTCCGCGCCGCCGGCTGTCCCCGGCTGGCGCCACCGAAAGAGCAGGACGCCGGACAGCTCCTCGCCTCCGGCTTCGATCCACGCGTCGGCGCTCGCAAAGCTGCGCACGATGCGGTCCGCACCCGCCGCGAGCGTGCGAAAACAGGCTGCCCGTTCGGTCGGGTCGGGCAGGATCAGATGGATATGGCCCCCGCTGTCGGTCACCGGCCAAGGCTGCCGTCACCGGGTGGCCAAGCCCAGCGGCATCCGGTCGGCTTCGGCGCCGATCCGAAGCGATTTCCGCCTGTCGGGTCGACGGGGCGATCCCGATCATATCGGGCCGCGCATCCGGAGCCGTCGATCCTGACATATTTCTGCGACATATTTTTATAAGATAAATAAGCGGATTCGAGATGATCCGGGCTGGATGGGGATGAACATGAATATCAGGAAGCCCCTGAGGCGCGCGGTTTTCAGCGCACTGACCGGTGTTGGCGCGCTGGCGCTCCCGGTCGTGCCCAATGCGATGGCGTTGGCGGCCGAGGCGCCGGCACGCCCGGTCGCATCGACGCAGGCCGAGGCAGCAAAGCGCCCCAATGTGATCGTCATCCTGGTCGATGACATGGGATTTTCGGACATCGGACCCTATGGAAGCGAGATACCGACGCCCCATCTCGACGCGCTGGCTTCGAACGGACTCCGCTTCACGCAATTCTACAACAGTGCGCGTTGCAGCCCGTCGCGCGCCTCGCTGCTGACGGGACTTTACCCGCACGAAGCGGGAATGGGCGGGCTCGACAATGTCGTCCGTCCGGGCCTCGGCGGGCTTCAGGGGCGGATCGCCGATCGCGCGGTCACGATCGCCGAAGTGCTGAAACCGGCGGGTTATTTCACCGGGATGGCGGGCAAATGGCATGTCGGCGCGCAGCATGGAACGCCGCCGAAGGCGGTCGGGTTCGACCGTTCCTTCTTTCCCAAGGGCGGAACCTATTTCCCCGGACAGCCCGGTCGCGATTTCGTCATGATCGACGGCCAGCGCACGCGGCTCGATTCGCCCGAAGTGGGCAAGGGCGAATGGTATGCGTCGGACATGCTGGTCGACTGGACCGTGCGGTTCGTCGACGAAGCCAAGGCGGAAGGGAAGCCCTTCTTCCTCTATCTGCCGTTCACCGCCGTCCATTTCCCGGTGATGGCACCCGCCGACGAGATCGCGAAGTTCAAGGGCAAATATATGGCGGGCTGGGACCAGCTGCGCCGCGACCGTTTCGAGCGTCAGAAGAAGATCGGACTGATCGCCGCCGATGCGGCGCTGCCCGGCGTGCTGCCCGAGGCCTATGATTGGGACAGGATGTCCGCGGCCGACAAGGAGCGGTTCGACACGATCATGGCGGTCTATGCCGCCGCCATCTCGCGCATGGACAGGGCAATCGGGACGCTCGTCGCCGACCTCAAGGCGCGCGGCGCGTTCGACAATACGCTGATCCTCTTCCTGTCGGACAATGGCGGCAACGCCGAAAGCGGCCCTGACGGGCGCACGGGCGCGGCGCCGTGGGGCGGCAAATATTCGAATATTTTCGTCGGACTCAACTGGGCGACGCTCCAGAACACGCCGTTCCGCTATTTCAAACATTATACCGAGGAAGGCGGGATCGCGACGCCGCTGATCGCGTCCTGGCCCGCCGGGATCGATCCCAAGCTTCGCGGCTCGATGGTGCGCGAGCCCGGCCATCTGGTCGATGTCATGCCGACGCTGGTGGAACTTGCCGGCGCCGAATATCCGGCGCGGTTCGATGGGCACGAGATCCGCCGGATGTCGGGGCGCAGCTTTGCCGGCGCATTCGAAGGCGAGGCGCTAATGCGCAGCGTGCCGATATTCTGGGAGCATGAAGGCAACAAGGCGGTCCGCGACGGCAAATGGAAGCTGGTCGCGCAGTTTGGCGCGCCCTGGCAGCTCTACGACATGAATATCGACCGGACCGAGACGCGTGACCTTGCCGCCGCGCACCCCGACATCGCGGCGCGCATGGCGAAGCAATGGGACGACTGGGCCGCGAGGAGCTTCGTCGATCCGTGGCCGAACAAGGTCGACGGCGGCGTGGTCAAGGGCCGGCTGGAAGGGGGCAAGGCGCCGGGACCGGGCAAGGGCAAGCGCAAGCGCGCTGGGCGACCCGCGGCGGACGAGTGACCGGATGGTCCCGCGGTGCCCAAAAGAAGCCCGCAATCGCCATGCAGCGATTGCGGGCCGATGGATCCCGTGGAGGGATCAGAAGCGGAAGCGGACGCCGACGCGATAGATCGTCTCGAGGAAGCGCGTCTGCCACGGATAGCTGTTCCCGTCGGCGTCATATTGCCGGTGGTTCGTCGCGGCCGCGCCGAGCAGGTTCGTCGCGCTGAACGAGATGGTGACATTTTCGGTCGGATCGAGCGTCGCGTTGAAGTCGAGGCTGCCGCGGCCGTCCTCGACCACCGGCAGCGTCGGCCCGAGCACCGTGGCGCCGAGCGCCGGATCGTTCACCCGATTATATTCGACGACGAAGTCCGAACGATAATTGTACGAAAGCCGGGCCGAGAAGGAGCGGTTTTCGTAAAAGACCGATGCGTTCGCGATATGGTTCGACACTCCCGCGATCCGCTGCTTGCCCGGCAGCGTCGCCGCGAGCGCTTCGGGCAGTTCGGACGCGTGATCGATATAGGTATAGTTTGCGAGGACGCCGAAATTCTGCAGCCATTCGGGCAGTTGCGGGAAGCGGAGGAAGGTGCGGAAGGCGGCTTCGATGCCGCGCATCCTGCCCTCGCCGCCGTTGAACGGACGCGTGACGCGCAGGCGGCCGAATTCGGCGTCCTCGACGTCGGTCGTGAAGTCGGAGATGAACCCGGTCACATCACGCTGGAAAGCGCCGAGGGTGAGCGATCCGCCGCGCGCGAAATACCATTCGAGCGACGCGTCGTAATTCTGCGACTTGATCGGCTGGAGATTGGCGTTGCCGCCCGATGCGTTGCGGACGCATTCGGGATCGTTCGGATCGGTATTGCAGATGGCCGAAGGGGCACCGATCGTCAGCGACGGGTTGAGCTCGCCGAAGCCGGGACGCGTGCGCGTTTCGGTAAAGGCAAGGCGCAGCTGCAGCTTGGGCGTCAGGCGCACGCGCGCGCTGACATTGGGGAGGAAGTCGGTGTAGCTGTTCGACTGCGACACCGGCGTTACCGTGGTGACGCCGCCCGTGGTGACGCGGTTGAAGCCGTTGATTTCAGTTTCGGTGCGCGCGGCGCGGAGGCCGACGAGACCATCGACCGTCATGCTGCCAAGGTCGAAGGCGTAGCGGCCCTGGACATAGCCGGCATAGCCCTTTTCATTTCCGAAATAGACCCGGTCGAGCGGCGGAACCCCGGTGCGATCGCCCGTGAGGTCGCGCAGGAAGTCCAGATTTCCCCTGATGCTGTCGGTGGTCGGCGTCAGGAAGACGCGCGTGACCGGCACCTTGTCGCCGCGGAAGCCGGGAGCGACCGTACTATAGTCGAGCGGCAGCAGCGAATAGAGCTGGCCCGCGGGCGCATTTCCGCTTTCCGAATAGTTGGCGAAGTCGAAGTCGCGCGTGTTGAAGCGGACGCCGGCCTGAAGGTTGGTGATGCCGCGCGGCCCCATCCGATAGTCGAGGTCGAGCCGCCCCTGCCAGTCGCGGCCATGGCTCCGTTCGCCATTTTCACCGAGCGCCACCATGCGGTAGCGCGACGGATCGTTGACCGGGAAATCGGAGACGACGACCGTACCGCCGCCGGCGCCCTGATCGGTATCGAAGTCATAGGCGCGCGTCGGCTGCGGCACGACGAGCGAATAGTTGAACTGCGTCGTCCGCCGGGTGAAGGTCGAATCGGTAAAGGCAACGTCGCCCGTGACCTTCAGCCCGTCGCGCTTCCAGATGAAGCCCGTACCCGCCTGATAGGTGTCGGTTTTTCCGGTGACGATATTCTGGTTGCCGGTCGGGATGCCGCCGGCGCTCGCGGTCATGCTCCTGACCTTGTTGGTGCCGGGGAACAGCTCGATGTCGGTCAGGTTGGCCTGCACGCCCGAGTTGATCTGGAGGTTGCTGCCATACCCGTCGCTCCGATAGCCCTGGAACAGGAAGTCGGCATAGAATTCGAGTTCGCTGTTCGGGCGCCATTGCAGTGCGGTCGCCACCGACGGGCGGTAGCGGTCGGCAGTGTTATAGTTGATGTTGACGAACGAGGGGTAGCGGATCGTCCCGAGGCCCGCGACATTGCGGCTGAGGATCGCCTGCGCGACGTTGCGCGACGAATCGAGGAACTTGAGGTCGGTGTAGGATCCTTCGATCAGGAAGCCGATATCGCCGATGCCGGTCTCCCAGCGCTTGCTGAGCAGGAGGTTCGCGTCGACGCCCAGTTTTTGCGACTGTTTCCAGTGCACGCCGCTGATCCCGCCGGCGATGCGATCGCCCTTGAAATCGAGCGGCTTGCGCGCGCGAACGTCGATCAACCCGGCCACGCCCGGTTCGATCAGATTGGCGCTGCCCGATTTATAGACGTCGAGGCGGGCAATGCTGCTCGAAGGGAAATCCTGGAGCGCGACCGCGCGCCCTTGCCCGGTGAAGAGTTCGCGCCCGTTATAGGTCGTCGCGATGTTCGGCAGCCCGCGCACCCGCGTGCCCGCCGCGGTGCCGTTGGCATAGTCGACCTGGACGCCGGTGATGCGCGCGAGCGATTCGGTCGCGGTGACGTCGGGGAGCTTGCCGATGTCTTCGGCGACGATCGAATCGACGATCTGGTCCGAATCCTCCTTGATCGCCTGCGAGGTCTGGAGGCTGCGCTGGATCGCGGTGACGACGATTGCATCGTCGGCGGTCGGATCGTCCGGCGCCGATTCGACCGTAATCTGCCCCTCCTGATCCTGCGCCAGCGCAGCCGCAGGCATGGCCAGCAGCCCCAGAGCCGACGTCGTGCACGCCAGGATTATTCGGTTTCGCATGTAACTCTCCCCCTCGGTTGCCGGTCACGTATAGAATTAATATGATAAAATAAAGCGCGTTGCGCGGATGGCCGGGATGGCCGGTTTTCCCGCTATTTCGGCGGCAGCCCGGGTGTCGCTGGAGGCGGCAGGCTGGCGATCCATTTCGACAGTTTCGCCGCCAGCGCATCGGCGGTGGCGGTCGCTTCCGCCTTGCGATCGTGGCGTTCCTGCGGGTCGTTTTCGATATGATAGAGTTCGGTGCTGCCGCCGTCGGCGTTCATCAGCAATTTCCACGGACCCGAGCGGATCGAATAGAGCGGGCCGAACGCCTCGCCGCCGGGGCGGGCGATGTGGCTGTAAATATCGGGGCGTGAGGCGAGAGGCTGGCCGCGCCATGCGGCGGAAATGTCGATGCCGTCGATCCCGGCCGGCCTGGGCGCGCCGGTGATCGCCGCGAGCGTCGGCAGCAGATCCACCGCCTGCGCGACGCTCTGCGCATCGCGGCCGCCGCCGGCGATATGGCCCGGCCAGCGGACGATCAGCGGCTGACGCACGCCGCCTTCGTAGAGGCTCGCTTTCCGACCGCGATAGGGCGCCGCCGACCCCGGCGTGCCGGCGCCGATGGTCGGGCCGTTGTCCGAAGTGAAGACGATCAGCGTGTCGTCGAGTTCGCCAGCCTGCCGCAGGCCGTCGACGAGATGGCCGATCTCGGCATCCATCGCGACGAGCACCGCGAGGAACTGGTTCTCGCGCGGCGTGGCGCCCTTGCCCCTGGTGGCGGCGAGCTGCCCGGCGCTGGGCACCCACGGCGTGTGCATGTCGGTGAGCCAGAGCTGTGCGAACCATGGGCGGTCCTTGCTGCGCGCGACGAAATCGAGCGTCTTGTCGACGAAGCGGCGGGTGATTTCTGCGCGTGGCAGCCATTCGACCGGGCCTTGGCCGAGTTCGGCGCTTTGCTGGCCCAGCTTGTTGGTGAGGTCGGTCGGCAGGACGCGCGGGCCGAGGCCCTCCCACTGCGTATAGCTTTCATCGAAACCATAGGCCGACGGGAGCGGCGCATCGCCGATGTCGCGTCCGCCGCCCAAGTGCCATTTGCCGAAATGGCCGGTGGCATAGCCCGCCTGCCGCATCAGGCGTGGCAGGACCTGCAGCGACGGGTCGAGCCAGTCGGCCTGACCGAAGGCGCGGTTGCGCTTGCGGTCGTCGATGTAGGTGACGAAGCGGTCGCGCGCGGGGAAGCGGCCCGTCATGAAGCCGGCACGCGACGGCGAACAGATGGGTGCGGCATCGTAGAATTGCGTCATCACCATGCCGTCGCGAGCGAGCGCGTCGATGTCTGGCGTCGCGACCAGCGTGTTGCCGGTCAGCGACAGGTCGGCATATCCCATGTCGTCGATCAGGATGAAGAGAATATTCGGTTGCCGCGCCGGCGCCCGCGGGCTCGTTTCCTCTGGTTTCGCAGCGGATGCGGAGGCGTGAACGGGAAGGATGCCGGCACCCAGCATGGCAAAAAGGGCGGCCCCTGCCGCCCCGGCCGCCCATCGCCGCGCACGCCGTGCCGATTTCATCCATTCCTCCCTTGCCGGCTGAGCGCCTTCGTTATATCTGTATTATCGTATAATTAAGATGAGTCAAGTTTGCGGTACAGAACGGGAGGGCGGGATGCTGGGGAAATGGATTGGGGTGGTGGGTGCGGCGCTGGCGTTGCAGCCGGGCGCGGCGATGGCGCAGGGCGCACTCGGTGCCAATTTCAACGAGCATTATGAAGATGTCGATTATCGCGAGCTCGATAGCGCGGGCGCAAAATGGATTCGCCTGTTCCTGCCCATGCCGCAGGTCGATCGCGGCGCGGCCGGACATGGCGCGATCCGCACGACGCTGGAGGCAGGCGCGCGGGGGTACAAGACGATCTTCACGCTGAAATGGCCGCAAAGCGACCGCGACTTTCCCAAGGCGGGGGGCGCGGACTTCGCGCGCGAACTGGCGCGGCTTGATGCCGTATTGCCATTGGTGATGGGCAAGGTCGATATTCTGGTGATCGGCAACGAGCCCTATTTCGAAACGCGCGAGCAGGACCGCGACCTCGATCTCAATGTCTTTTACGAGGCGATGGCGAGCCGGATCATCGCCTACCGCAACGCCAATTGCGGCGGCGACTGCAAGACGAAGCTCTATATGGGCGCGCTCAACCGGCTCGACCTCAGGAAGAATATCACCCCGTCGACCGAGCGCTGGCTGGCGTTTGTGAAGGCGACGCCCGAGATCGAGGGCGTGAACATCCACCCGCATGTGCCCCGGATCGAGCTGTCGAAGGCGTTTCTCGACTATATCCTGCCGCGGATGCGCCCCGGGCAGACGTTCATCGTGACCGAATTCTCGCTCGTCGGCTGGTGGCAGCAAAATCTGGCCAAGCCGGTCGCGCCCGCTTTCGCCGACAAATATCGGGCGCCGCGCACCGCGCAGAACTGGCAGATCATCAAGGCCGCGCTGGAGACGCCTTTCCCGAAGGAGCAGTGGGACGATTTCCTCCGGATGAGCCCGTGGTTCGAGGGGCGGAAGCATTATCTCGCCAACCAGATGAAGATGTTCCGCGACACTGGCCGGCTCGCGGTCGCGACCTATGGCTTCAAGCAGGGCAGTTCGATGTCGAACAATTTCGGCCCGAAGAAGACGCCATGGCTGCTCAACAGCGTCTATGCGGGGCGCACGATACGCCCCAATCCCGATGGCACCGCGGCATTCAACTATGCGTGGATCGACGATTTCCGGCGGCTGCAGACGAAGTAGCGCGGCTGCGTTGCGTGTCACGAATAAATCAGATATATCCTATTCAAGAGGATGGGAGAGGGTCTTGAAGTCCACATTGTCGCGTCGGGCGCTGCTGCTGGCTGGCGCGGGAGTGGCCCTGCTGCCGAGCGTTGCCTTGGCGGCAACGCCGCGCACCAGGCCCAATATCATCGTCATTTACGCCGACGATCTCGGCTATGGCGACCTTGGCTGTTATGGTGCGACGGCGCTTCGGACGCCCAATGTCGACCGTCTCGCGGCGCGCGGAACGCGCTTCGTCAATGCGCATTCGCCCTCGGCGACCTGCACGCCGTCGCGTTACGCCTTGCTGACTGGCGACTATGCCTGGCGCGCGTCGGGAACGCAGATCCTGCCCGGCGACGCCCCCGCGCTGATCCGGCCGGGACAGTTCACCTTGCCGTTCATGCTGAAGAAGGCTGGCTATGCGACCGGCGTTGTCGGCAAATGGCACCTCGGCCTCGGCGACGGCAAGGTCGACTGGAACGGCGAGATCGCGCCGGGCCCGCTCGATGTCGGCTTCGACTACGGCTATTTCATGCCCGCGACGCTCGATCGTGTGCCGACGGTGCTGATCGAGAACCGGCGCGTCGTGAACCTCGACCCCGCCGATCCGATCCGCGTCGATTACAAGGCAAAGGTCGGCGATGAGCCGACCGGCGCCGAACATCCGGAGCAGCTCAAATTCAAGGGCGATCCCGAACATTCGAACACGATCGTCAACGGCATCAGCCGCATCGGCTATATGAGCGGCGGCAAGGCAGCGCGCTGGAAGGATCAAGAGCTCACCGACCAGCTGCTCGGCAAGGCGATCGATTTCGTGAGTGCGCGCAGGGACAATCCCTTCTTCCTCTATTTCGCGATGAACGAGCCGCACGTCCCGCGCGCGCCGCATCCGCGCTTCGTCGGCACGTCGGGCATGGGACCGCGCGGCGATACGATCGTCCAGTTCGACTGGACCGTCGGCGCGCTGCTGGACAAGCTCGCCGGACTTGGTATCGCCGACGACACGCTGGTGATCCTCAGCAGCGACAATGGCCCGATCCTGTTCGACGGCTATGAGGATCAGGCGGTCGAGCTTGCGGGCGATCACAAGCCGTCGGGGCCTTATAGCAGCGGCAAGTACAGCATCTACGAAGGCGGCACGCGCGTGCCGATGATCGTCAGCTGGCCGGGGCATGTTCGCGAAGGCCATGTGTCGGAGGCTTTGGTCGATCATGTCGACATGCTTGCCTCGCTCGCTGCACTGGTGGGGCAGGAACTGCCGCGCGATGCCGCGGTCGACAGCCTCGACATGCTCCTGCCGCTGATGGGGCGCAGCGCGCGCGGACGCGATCATGTGGTCGAGGATACCAAGCTGATGGTGACGACGGGCACGACCGTCGCGAGCAGCGGCGCGCGCATCCTCGCGCTGCGTGCCGGCGACTGGAAGTTCATTCGCGGCAGCGTGGAGCCCCATGGATTTCACGGCAATGCGATCGGCACGCTGCAGCAGCACCAGCTCTACAATCTCGCGCGCGATCCCGGCGAGCGCGAGAATCTGGCCGCCACGGTGCCTGGTCTCACCGCGAAGCTGTCGGGTTGGCTCGCCAAAATCGAAAAGGACGGCCGCAGCCGGCCGTGATCAGGATCAGGAGGAGATGACGATGCGGGGTTTGTTGACCGCGGTTGCGGCGCTCGCCTGTCTGCCGGGCGCTGCGCGGGCGCAGGGCGCGCTCGGGGCGAATTACAACGAGCATTATGAGGATGTCGATTATCGCGATCTCGAAAAGGCCGATGCGCGCTGGGTCCGCCTGTTCGTGCCGATGCCGCAGCTCGACCGCGGCGCTGCCGATCATGGTGCGGTCAGGACCATCCTCGATGCGCACGCGCGCGATTACAAGACGATCCTGACGCTCAAATTCCCCTATAATCGTGGCGATTTCCCGAAGGCAGGCACGCCGGCGTTCGCGCGTGAGCTGGCGCGCGTCGACGCGGTGCTGCCGCTTGTCGTCGGCAAGGTCGATATCCTCGTCGTCGGCAACGAGCCCTATATCGAGAGCCGCGAGCAGGACCGTGACCTCGACCTCAACGCCTTTTACGAGGCGATG
>CBJKNR010000067.1:0-11653 GCA_966417555.1 uncultured Sphingopyxis sp. | reverse complement strand
GATCGGCGAACATCTGTTCATCGACCATGGTTTCGGCGTCGTGATCGGCGAGACTGCCGAGATCGGCGACAATGTCTCCATCTATCAGGGCGTGACGCTCGGCGGCACCGATCCTGCGAACGGCATCGGCGGCAAGCGCCATCCCACGCTCGCGGACGATGTGATCGTCGGGTCGGGCGCCCAGATCCTCGGCCCCGTCACCGTCCATTCGCGCGCGCGCGTCGGCGCCAATGCCGTGGTGACCAAGGATGTGCCCGAGGGCGCGGTGATGGTCGGCATTCCGGCGCGCTCGACCTTGCTCGACGCGACCGAATACGCGCGCGAATTTGTGCCCTATGGCACGCCGTGCAGCGAGACCTTCGACCCCGCGACGCAAAAGGTCGAGCTGCTGCAATGCCAGCTCGACCAGATGCAGAAGCAGCTGAAGGCGCTGCTCGAAGAGCGCGAACTCGCCGCAGTCGATGACGAAGCGCCGCGGCGCAAAGGGAGCCGGACCGGCGCCTGATGGGAACCGTGACGCCCCTGTCGTTCGGGAATAGCAGAGCGGTTCCGCAGCAGACGGGCTTCGAGCGCCCCGAACTGATGCGCATCCTCGACCTTTACGGCCGGATGGTCGCGGCGGGACACTGGCGCGACTATGCGATGGACTTCCATCGTGACGCTGCCATTTTCTCGGCCTTTCGCCGCGCCGCCGAGCGTCCCGAATATCGCATAGAGAAACGCCCCGCCTTGCGGAGCCGGCAGGGCATGTGGGCCCTTGTCTCCGAAGCCGGGGCGATATTGAAACGCGGGGACGAACTCGCGAACGTGCTCGCCCCCGTCGAACGCAAGCTTATGAAGCTGGTATCGGA
The DNA here is from genome assembly GCA_966417555.1 of uncultured Sphingopyxis sp. Lineage (GTDB taxonomy): Bacteria > Pseudomonadota > Alphaproteobacteria > Sphingomonadales > Sphingomonadaceae > Sphingopyxis. Next base: position 10,802 of record CBJKNR010000067.1, on the reverse strand, counting down.
TTGACTGTCCGCACCGTCGCCGGCAGCTGGTCGGCGACATTCGGCGGCAGGAAGCCGACCACCACCGCCCGCGCATTCTGCCAGAAAGCCGAGAGCAGCAGCAGCGCCGAACCGATCACGAACGCCGTCAGCGCGACGTTGAGTTCGACTGCGCCGAAGGTGCGGAACAGCTGCGTCATCGCGAACAGCACATAGGCGAGCGCCGACACGAGCAGCGCGCGACGGTCGATCGCGAGGGCGATCAGGCCGAACAGGATATAGACGCCGATCACCATCACCGCGGCGCCGCTGCCGATGTCGTCGCCGCGCGTCACGCCGAGCAGATGGAACATGGGATGGGCGATCATCGGGGCCGCGAGCAGATGGAGCCAGAAGGCGACGTCGCTGCGGCGTGTCTGGCGTGCCCTGTCGCTGCGGTCCCACCACATGGCGAGCGTGAAGACGCCGAGCCCGGCAATCAGCACGAGCGACATGACCAGTGCGTCGGGTTCTTCGGGCATGCCGGTGATCGACAGGATCAGCGCAACCGCCATTGCCGCGAGCGCGGCCGTGCCTGCCGCGACAGTGATGGGCACCATGAAACGCCGCCAGTGAAACCAGGTCGCGCCTGCGGTGATCAACGCGATACCGCCCATCAGCAGCCCCCCGACAGTGTCGCCCGGGTCTTGGCCGAATATCGCTTCGCCATGTTCGACGAGGAAACCGATCATTGTCGCCGCGACGCCGCCCGCAAAGGCCAGCATCAGTACGATGCTGGGTAGCGCCATCCGCCGTTTGCGCGTGAAATATTCGGCAAGAAGCCAGGCTGAGCCTGCAACGAAGACGCCCGCGAGCGCGCTATGGATCGATTCGCCGATCCAGCCCACCGCGACGAGCAGGATTACCGCCGCGATGCTGACGAAAATATCGTTGAAACCCGTGACCAGGCGGAAGGATTCCTCATCCGCTCCGGGGGCGGCGCGCACCGATGCAATATGCGAGCGGAAAGCCAGCGCGGCCTCCGGCGTCAGTACCTTTGCATCGACCGCAGCTTGCAGGTCGCTTTCACTATACATCGGGGTCGTCCTTCTGTCCGATCCCCTTGCCCCGAAGGCGTTCTAGCAGAAGTGTGTTAGTGATGCAACACAATAAGTCAGGCGAAGATTTGCGCAGAGGTCAGTCGCTCGCCCTGCGCGCGCGTGATGCGGTCGACGAGCCGCCATGCGAGTGGATAAAGCGCAAGGCAGAGTACCGACGAGAAGGTTTCGGCTTCCAGCGCGCTGCGGGCCTCGGCCGCATTTTCGGGATTGAGGCCGGACCGGAAGGCGAAATAGGACGCAACGCTGGTGAGCGTCCACATGCCCCACCAATAGACGAGCAGGGGTTCGCTGCGATCGAGATATCTTCCGCCGTTGCTGGCGTTCCAGATCTGACGCATCGCGGCAAAGGGCTTGTAGAAGTTGGCGAGGGGTATGAAATACCAGCCGACCGCCCAGCCCGGCGTGTACCGGAACCCTTGTACCATTGCGAGGTCGACATTGGCCGCCGCGCGATAAATCCACATTCCGAAGACAACATAAGTGGCGATAAGCAACAGCCCGTTCGCCATCAGAATGCCAGCATACAGGCCGTCGGGACTGGCGATGGTGTCGACATTGCCGAGGCTGACCCAGCCTTGCAGTTCGGCAATCTCACCGATCAGCATCGGGACGACCAGCACCAAACCTCCGACCAGCATTGCTTTGACGATCCTTGCGCGCCGCTGCAACAGATCGATACCATCGCCAAGAGTCATCGCGGTCATGCCATTCCCCACGGAGCGGCCATCCCGCCTGCTCCGTGAGGATATGTACCAGCCTCAGCCCAGCGCCATCAATGCCTTCATGACATTCATCGACTGCTCGCTGCCCGACTGCGGGACGGTCTCGCCATTGCGATCGATGATCTTCTCCCACGCTGCGGCGACGCCTTCGGGGGTGCGCTCGCTTTCGGGAAGCGCGACGCCCTGGGTCATGGTGACATAGGCGGCGTGGAACGCGCCCGCGCCCGCGCCGACAATCATGTTGGTCGGCGCGTCTTCGCTGACGAGGTAAAGCGCGGCGGGGACGACATTCTCGGGCGTGAACTTCTCGAACAACTCGGCGGGGAAGATGTCCTCGGTCATGCGCGTGCCCGCAACGGGCGCGATCGTGTTGCAGCGGATATTATATTTCGCGCCTTCGAGGTGGAGCGTCTTGGTCAGCCCCGCGAGGCCGAGTTTGGCCGCACCATAATTGGCCTGCCCGAAATTGCCGTAGAGGCCGGTCGACGACGCGGTCATCAGGATGCGGCCATAGGCCTGTTCGCGCATCAGGTCCCAGCATGCCTTGGTGACATTGGCGCTGCCGCTGACATGCACCTTCAGCACCAGGTCGAAATCGGCGGGCTCCATCTTGGCAAAGCTCTTGTCGCGCAGGATGCCGGCATTGTTGATGAGGACGTGGACGCCGCCCCATTCTTCCTTCGCCCTGGCGACCATTTCGACCATCTGGTCGTATTCGGTGACACTGCCGCCGTTCGACATGGCGGTGCCGCCTTCGCTCCGGATTTCCTCGACGACCTGCAGCGCGGCGTCCGAATGACCGGTGCCGTCGCGCGAACCGCCGAGGTCGTTGACGACCACCTTTGCGCCGCGGCGCGCGAGTTCGAGCGCATAAGCGCGGCCAAGACCGCCGCCGGCGCCTGTAACAATAGCAACACGCCCGTCAAATTTGATCGTCATGATGATCTCCCGGAAAGGGCAAACCGGAGAAAGGTTGCCCGAAAAAACTGGAACGTCCTTAGCCGTTCGCTCCCCGCTGGCAAGAGGGAGAGAAAAGCCGGTATTGAAACAAAAATGTCATCCAAATGACGTGCATCTGTCATCTAGACGTCATAGCAGCGCCGTCAGATTGTCACCTTTCGCAACGGAGCAACCCTCATGCGCCACGCCCTGACCGCCGCTCTGCTGGCAACATCGATGTTCAGCCTTCCGGCAACGGCCCATGCCCAGGCGATGACTGCGGAAGAAGCGGCGCAGCTTCGCGCCGAACTCGCGGCACTGAAGGCGCAGGTCCAGACGCTCGAAGCCCGGCTCGATGCATCGACCGCGCAACCCGCGCCGACGCCCGTTTCCGCGCCGCCGCCGCCGTCTGTCACCGCCAAGCCTGCGACCGAGATCAGCTGGAAGGGCGCGCCGGAGATCAAGACCGCCGACGGCTGGAGTTTCAAGCCGCGCGGCCGCATCCAGCTCGACCTCGCCGGCGTCGATACCCCCGCGGGTGTGACGGGCGTCCGCGGCGGCACCGCGACCGAGTTCCGCCGCGTCTATTTTGGCGTTGACGGCAAGATCCCCGGCGGCTTTTCCTATCGCATCGAAGCCGACATCGCGAACAGCACCGTCGAGCTGACCGATGTCTATCTCAGCTATGGCACCGGGCCGCTCACGGTCACCGCTGGCCAGATCAAGCCCTTTACCGGCCTCGACGACATGACGAGCGACCTCTTTACCAGCCACATGGAGCGCGCCGCCTTCGTGCAGGCGTTCGGTTTCGAACGCCGTGTCGGGCTGTCGGCGCAATATAAGGGCAAGGCGCTGCTGCTGCAGGGCGGGGTGTTCGGCGACAATGCCGTCGACCTGACCGACAGCAACCACAGCATGAGCTTTGACGGTCGCGTCGTCTTCATGCCCAAGTTCGGCGATACCCAGCTGCACCTCGCGGCGTCGGGCCACTATCGCGATCCCAATGATCCGGCGGCAACGGGCCGGTACCGCGCGCGACCTTTCGTCCATACGACCGATGTCCGCCTTGTCGACACCGGGCTGATCGACGTGTCGAAAGAACGCGGCCTGGGGCTCGAAGGTGCGGTCATCACCGGTCCGTTCCACGCGGCGGGCGAGGCCTATTGGCACACGGTCAGGCGCAGCGGCGCGTCGGACCCGACTTTCTTCGGCGGCTATGCGGAGGTCGGCATGGTTCTGACCCCGGGCGACGCGCGCGGTTACAGGGATGGCGCCTTCGACCGGCTGAAGCCCACGAAGCCGATCACCGCCGGCGGCATCGGCGCGATCGAGATCAACGCGCGCTACGATCATCTCGACCTTAACGACGCCGGTATCGTCGGCGGGCAACAGAAGGCAGCGCTGATCGGCCTCGTCTGGGCGCCGATCGACTATATCCGCATCACCGCCAACTACGGCAAGCTGTGGATCGACGATGCGCGCATCCCGACCGCGACGGGCGACCGCAGTTACCAGGCCGACACGTTCGGGCTGCGCACCCAGGTCGATTTCTGACGCAGCTCAGGGCTGAAGCGTCGCGGGCGTACCCGGCTTCACCATCTGGGCCAGCCGCGCGGCGTCCCAATTGGTGAGCCGGATGCAGCCATGGCTTTCGGTGCGGCCGATCATGTGCGGTTCGCTGGTGCCGTGAATGCCATAGTGCGGCTTGTTGAGATCGAGCCAGGCGACCCCGACCGGGCTGTTCGGACCGGGTTTGAGGATCTGGGCGTCCTTGCTGTCGCTGACATCCCAAAAGAGCTTCGGATTATAATGGAAGTCGGGATTGCGGCTGGCGCCCTGGATCTTCCATTCGCCGATCGGCAGCGGGTCCTTGCTGCTTCCCATCGTGGCGGGAAACTGCGCGATCAGCTTGTCGTCGGCGTCGAACACCTTCAGCACGCCTTCGGACTTGTCGACCACGACCTTCCCGGCTTGCGGTTGCTCTGACGACACGCCCAGCCGGCGGAGGCCGTCGTTCCAGCCGCGCGGGTCGCTTCCCGCATCGCGCACCGCCGCGTTCGGGATATTGGGTACACGGATGGCCTTGCCCGCGCCGACCGGTGCCGAAGCCGAATTCATCGCCACGATGGCTTCGGGTGTGGTGTGAAACCGTTCGGCAAGCGCCTCCATCAGATTACGATAGCCGAGTGCGGGCAGCTTCGCCTGCTCGGCGGCGTCGGCCGGAAAATCAGGAAAGAAGGGGCCATCGGCGAAGGCTGCGGGGATGACGACGACGCGCGTTGCGGGGATGTCGCGCCAGCGCTCCATGCCGGTGAGCGTTGCCTCGTCGAGCTTGCCGGTGACGGGCAGGTCGTTGGCCGTCTGGAAAGCGCGAAGCGCTGCAGAATAGGGCTGTCCCTCCTTGCCGTCGATCACGCCGGGCGAGAAGCCGAGATGATCGAGGATGACCTGCGCACGCAGTGCGGGCGTTTCCGGAATCGATGATTCTTCGGCCTTCGCATCGGCGAAGTCGAGCGTTGCCGGCTCGTCGGCGGCGGCGGTTTTCCGTCGCTGTTCGCTCGGCGGGTCGGACGGTGCATTACAGCCGCCGATCAGAAGCAAGGTAGCGAAACAAGGCGATATTCTCAAAGCGCATCCTTTCGGGAAGCCTCACATGGTCAACGTGAGGCTTCCCGAAAGGATGCGCCGGAATGGCGCGGCCGGCGCCGCCGCCGGGCGCTTGTCGAAGCCTTTAGACGCTTTTCCCCGCATCGAGCGCATAGCCTGCCGATCGCACGGTGCGGATGATGTCGCTCGTACCCGGGAGGTTGATCGCCTTGCGCAGGCGGCGGATATGGACGTCGACCGTGCGCAGCTCGATGTCGCTGTCCTGGCCCCACACGCTGTCGAGCAATTGCCCGCGCGAAAAGACGCGGCCCGGATGCTCCATGAAATGGCGGAGCAGGCGGAATTCGGTCGGTCCCATCGCGACGATCTGGTTGCTCCGCACGACCTTGTGCGCGACCGAATCGAGTTCGATGTCGGCATAGGTCAGCATCTCGCCCGCGAGCGCGGGGCGCAGTCGGCGGAGCACCGCCGATACGCGCGCGACCAGTTCGCGCGGACTGAACGGCTTGGTGACATAATCGTCGGCGCCGGTCTCGAGCCCGCGGATGCGATCCTCTTCCTCGCCGCGCGCGGTGAGCATGATGATCGGCACGTTCGCCGACTTGGGGTTGCGGCGAAGGCGCCGGCAGACCTCGATCCCCGGCAGGCTCTCGATCATCCAGTCGAGGAGGACGATGTCGGGGACACGTTCCTCGACTAGGACGAGTGCCTGTTCGCCGTCGGGGGTCTGGCGGACCGAGAACCCCTCGCGCGCGAAATGCCAGACGATGAGCTCGGCGATCGCCTCGTCATCCTCGATCAGCAGCAGGTCGGGCTGCGGCATCAGCCTTTCTCCTGCTCCGCCGACGCGGCGCCCTCGGGGGTTTCGCCGCGCTCGCGCTCCTCCATCCGCTCGCCGGTCACGACATAATAGACCATCTCGGCGATGTTGGTCGCATGGTCACCCATGCGCTCGAGGTTCTTGGCGACGAACAGCAAGTGCGCGCTTTCCGAAATATATTTCGGATTTTCCATCATGAAGGTGACGAGGGTACGGAAGATGCTGTTGTAGAAATCGTCGACATTCTTGTCGCGCACCGTGACCCGGACCGCGAGTTCGGCGTCGCGCGCGGCAAAGCTGTCGAGTGCGTCGTGGACCAGTTCGGCAACCGCCGATGACATCGACGTCAGCACGGGGATCGCCTCGATCTGGCGCGTCTGATCCATCAGCGCGACACGCTTGGCGATATTCTTGGCATAGTCGCCGATCCGCTCGACGACCGATACGATCTTCAGCGCCGCAATCATCTCGCGCAGATCGTCGGCCATCGGGGCGCGGAGCGCGATCGTCTGTGTCGTGAGCTGTTCGATTTCGGCTTCGAGCGCGTCGATCTTCTTGTCGTCGCGCACAACCTGCGCCGCGAGGTCGAGGTCGCCGTTGCTGAGTGCGGTCATCGCCTGGAGCAGCGCCTGTTCGGCGCGGCCGCCCATCTCGCTGATCAGGCCGCGGAGGCGATTCAGATCCTCGTCGAAAGCCTTGACCGTATGATCGTTGGTAACTGCCATTGCCTTGTCCTTTTGGGCCGCGATTTAGCCATAGCGGCCGGTGATATAGTCCTTGGTGCGTTCCTGCTTCGGGTTGGTGAAGATGTCGGTGGTCTTGCCATATTCGACCAAAGTCCCGAGGTGGAAAAAGGCGGTGCGCTGCGACACGCGAGCCGCCTGCTGCATATTGTGCGTGACGATCACGATAGCATATTTGCCGCGCAGCTCGTGGATCAGTTCCTCGATCTTCGCGGTCGCGATCGGATCGAGCGCCGAACAGGGCTCGTCCATCAGGATGACTTCGGGGTCGACCGCGATCGCGCGCGCGATGCACAGGCGCTGCTGCTGGCCGCCTGACAGCGCGGTGCCGCTTTCGCCGAGCCGGTCCTTGACCTCGTCCCACAGGCCCGCGCGCACCAGCGCGCGCTCGACGATCACGTCGAGGTCGGCCTTGGACGGCGCGAGGCCGTGGATGCGCGGGCCGTATCCGACATTGTCATAGATCGACTTGGGGAAGGGGTTCGGTTTCTGGAACACCATGCCGACGCGCGCGCGCAGCTGCACGACGTCCATCGACGGCGCATAGATATCCTCGCCGTCGAGGGTGATCTGCCCGGTGACGCGCGCGCTCGCGACCGTGTCGTTCATGCGGTTGAGCGAGCGCAGGAAGGTCGACTTGCCGCAGCCCGACGGGCCGATGAAGGCGGTGACGAGGTCGGTGCCGACGTCGATCGACACGTCCTTGATCGCCTGTTTCTCGCCATAGAAGACATCGACGCCGTGCGCCTTCATCTTGGGGTCGGCGATGGTAAGATCGTCTTGGGTCATTCAGGTCACCAGCGTTTTTCGAATTTGTTGCGAAGATAGATCGCAAAGGCGTTCATCGACAGCAGCACGACAAGCAGCACGATGATCGCGGCGGAGGTTTTCTCGACAAAGCCCCGGTCGACTTCGTCCGACCAGAGGAAAATCTGCATCGGCAGCACGGTCGAGGGCGAGCAGATGCCGCCCGGAACGTCGCCGATGAAGGCGCGCATGCCAACGAGGAGCAGCGGCGCGGTCTCGCCGAGCGCGCGTGCCATGCCGATGATCGTGCCGGTCAATATGCCGGGGAGGGCGAGCGGCAGGACGTGGTGGAACACCACCTGCACCGGGCTCGCGCCGACACCCAGCGCGGCGTCGCGGATCGACGGCGGCACCGACTTGATCGCGTTGCGGCTGGCGATCACGATCACCGGCATCGTCATCAACGCCAGCGTCAGCCCGTCGACGAGCGGGCTCGCCTGACAGAGGCCGAACCAGTTGATGAACACCGCGAGCGCGAGCAGGCCGAAGATGATCGAGGGCACCGCGGCCAGATTGTTGATCGACACTTCGATGAGGTCGGTCCAGCGGTTCTTCGGCGCATATTCCTCGAGATAGAGCGCGGCGAGCACGCCGGTCGGAAAGGCAATGAGGAAAGCGATGAAGATCGTCAGCACCGATCCCTTGAGCGCCCCCCAGATGCCCGCAACCGCGGGATCGGTCGCGTCGGCGTTCCTGAAGAAGGGCCAGTGGATGCCGGTCGACAGCTTGCCGTCCTTTTCCAGCGCATCGACCTTCGCGCCCATCGGGCCCTTGCCGCCGTCCTTCGCCGCGATGTCGACCTCGGACGAGGCGGGCAGTTCGAAGGTCGTCTTGCCGTCGAGCAAGGAGGGATCGGCCTTGATCGCGCTGCGCACTTCCTTCCACGCATTTTCGCTGATCATTGCCGCGCCGCCGTCGCCCAGCGCCTCGTCGGCGGCAAAGGCGACGATGTCGGCCAGCCCCGCGTTCGCGATCACCTGATCGGCGTCGGCATCGCTCAAACGCGCCTTGTCGATCGTCAGCGGCATTGCCTTGAAATCGACCGGCACCGCGACATGCGTATAGGTGAAGCCGCGCGCGCCGTTGCCGACCATGACGAAGAGCAGGAAGGCGAGGAAAGCGCCCGAGAGCAGCACCGCGCCCAGCCCGAGCAGCCTGAAGCGGCGCTCGGCGGCGTAGCGGCCCGCGATGCGCTTCTGCATCGCGTCGCCTTTCCAGTCGGTAGGGGCGGTGTCTCTATTCATAAGCTTCGCGATACTTTTTGACGATGCGCAGCGCGACGATGTTGAGCAGCAGCGTGACGATGAAGAGGACGAGGCCGAGCGCGAAGGCGGCGAGCGTTTTCGCGCTGTCGAACTCCTGATCGCCGGTGAGCAGCTTGACGATCTGCGCCGTCACCGTGGTGACGCTGGCAAAGGGGTTGGCGGTCATGTTGGCGGAGAGGCCCGCCGCCATCACCACGATCATCGTCTCGCCGATCGCGCGGCTGACCGCGAGCAATATGCCGCCCATCACGCCCGGAAGCGCGGCGGGGATCAGCACTTGGCGGATCGTCTCGTTCGGCGTTGCGCCGAGCGCCAGCGATCCGTCGCGCATCGCCTGCGGCACCGCGTTGATGCTGTCGTCGGCCATCGAGGAGACGAAGGGGATGATCATCACGCCCATCACGATACCCGCGGCGAGCGCGCTTTCGGTCGAGGCGTTGGGAATGCCGATCATCACCGCAAAATTGCGCAGGGCCGGGGCCACCGTCAGCGCGGCAAAATAGCCGTAGACGACCGTCGGCACGCCCGCGAGGATTTCCAGCAGCGGCTTCACCCATTTGCGCACCGTCGGCGCGGCATATTGGGTCAGGTACACCGCGGTCATCATCCCGATCGGAATCGCGACGACCATCGCGATGATCGCGCCGATCAGGATCGTGCCCCAGAAGAGCGGGATGCCGCCAAAGGTGTCGGGCTGCGGCGCGCCGCTCGTCGGCGCCCATTCGGTCCCGAACAGCAACTCGGCGGGCGAGACGAGGCGGAAGAAGCGGATCGATTCGAAAAGCAGCGACAGCACGATGCCGAAGGTCGTCAGGATCGCGACGAGCGACGCGAGCAGCAGCACCAGCATCACGATCTTTTCGACCCGGCTCCGCGCGCGGAAATCGGGGCGGATGCGCGTGAAGGCGTAAAGCCCGCCCGCGAGCGCCAGCGCCAGCATCGCGGCGATGCCGATCCACGCATAGCGATGCGTCGCGTCGCTATAGGGCTTCACCAGCGGCGCCGCGGCGGGCAGCCGCACCGCGGCCTGCGACCCCTGTGCGACGCTTCGCGCGTCCGACAGGATCGCGCCGCGCTCGAAGCCGAAAGCGGGCAGGCTCTGCGCGGCGTCGCTCGCGAGCACCTGGTTGGTGATCAGCGCGGGCGAGACGCTCGCCCACACCGCAAGGAACAGCGCGGCCGGGGCGAACAGCCACAGCGCGACATACCAGCCATGATATTGCGGGCGCGAATGGAGCTTCGTCCCCGCACGGCCGGCGAGCAGGTTCGACCGCGCGCGGCCGGCCAGCCAGCCGATCAGCGCAAGGCCCGCTATCAAAAGCAAAAGGGCGGCGGCGTTGAAGGTCACGTCGCTATGTCCGTCCTCAGAAACAAAAAGCGGCGGCCGGACCGGGCGAACCCGCCCCGGCCGCTAGCGGGAGGAAACCTACTTGAGCTCGGCGCCGTTCAGCGCGGTCATGCCCTTGCCATTCGCCGCCGCGGTCGCCGCGACATCCTTCGGCGACACGATCAGGCCCTTGGCGGCCAGATAACCGCCTTCGCCGGCGCCCTTCAGGAACTCGGCGACATATTCGGCGAGGCCGGGGACGACGCCGACATGCGCCTTCTTGACGTAGATGAACAGCGGGCGCGAGCCGGGATAGCTGCCGTCGGCGATCGCGGCATAGCTGGGCGCGACGCCCTGCACGGGAACCGCCTTGATCTTGTCCTTGTTTGCATCGAGATAGCTGAAGCCGAAGATGCCGAGGCTCGTCGGGTTCTTGTCGAGCTTCGAGATGATCAGGTTATCATTCTCGCCCTGCTCGACATAGTAAGGCGCG
>CBJKNR010000066.1:0-11658 GCA_966417555.1 uncultured Sphingopyxis sp. | reverse complement strand
TGAGTTTCTCGGGATCGCGGCCGACGCGGGGAATGGCGTTCACGAAAACCGTCGGGAGCGGGTTGGATGCCTCTTCGCTCTTGCAGTGGTCATACCGGTCGCTGCGATCTTGCTCGCTATCGAATGGATCATTTGATCGCGTGCCGCGACAGACGCCACACGCCTTCGACAAGATCGTGATGATCCGATAGGGTGAAACCCGAATCCAGCCTCCCCAGCTCGAAAGATTATCATGCCAGCACAGCGCTATAGCTACACCGCCATCACGCTTCACTGGCTCCTCGCACTGCTGCTCGCCTTCCAGATCGCGCTCGGCTGGGCGCTCGAAGGGAACAACAGTCCCGAGCTATTCGCGCGCTACCAACTGCACAAATCGGTCGGCATCACGATCCTGCTGCTCAGCCTCGCGCGGCTCGCGGTTCGCCTGTTCACCCCCCGCCCCCCTGCATCCGAGGGTCCAGCGTGGACGCGCGCCTTGGCCGGGATCGTGCATTGGCTCTTCTATCTGGTGATGATACTCGGCCCGATCACGGGATGGCTGCTCGTTTCGACCGCGAGGGTACAGGTCCCCACCCTGCTCTACGGCACCCTTCCCTGGCCGCACCTTCCCGTCGGTCGCAGCTGGCACGAGCCCGCCGAGGCGATCCACGGTGCGATGGCGTGGCTCGCGATCGGGCTGTTCCTGCTCCATATCGCAGGCGCGCTGCGCCACCAGTGGCTGCTTGGCAAACCCGAGCTTCAGCGGATGATTCCTTTCGCACGCGACAAGGCTGTGACGGTCGTGATCGGCGCGCTGGCTCTTGTGGGCGGCGCTTTCGTGGCCGGCGAGACCATCTATCCCGACCGGGCTCGCTCGGCAGCACAAAAGGCTGCGGACGCACCCGCTCCTCAGGCCGCAGTCACACCCGTTGCAGAGGCGCCCGCAATCGAAGAGAAAACCGCCGAACCCGCCGAAGCCGAACCGGAGGAGACCGCCCAGCCGCTCGCCAATTGGACCGTTGCTTCGGGCGGGCGGCTCGGCTTTACTGCGCGCTGGAACGGCGAAGCGGTCAATGGCAGCTTCAGCCGCTGGCGCGCCGCGATCCGCTTCAGCCCCGACGAACTTGCGAAATCGAATATCCGGGTGACCATCGACCTCGCCTCGGCCGATACCGGCGACGGGCAGCGCGACGATTCGCTGAAGGGCAGCGATTTCTTCGATACGGGCGCGCATCCGAATGCGGTCTTCACCGCGCGTGACGTCCGGCATCTCGGCGGCGACCGCTATGAAGCGCGCGGAACGCTCGACCTGCGCGGAGCCAGCCGGCCCGCGACCGTGCGCTTCACGCTGCGTATCGAGGGCGACAGGGCCCGCGTCGCCGGCACGGCGCGCATCGACCGCACGGCCTTCGGCGTCGGTCAGGGCGAATGGGCGGCAACCGACGCCATCGCGGCAGCGGTTGACGTCGCCTTCTCGTTCAACGCCACGCGCCCCGCCGCCCCCTCCCGACCCTAGCGCGGGCGCCTGTCGATCCGGAGCGCCCAGGCATAGCCGCGATGGAGGCGGGTCACCGCAAGTCGCGCGCCGACGTCGTTCGCGATTTCACGCGCCGCTTCGACCAGCAGCGCGCGCGGCTCGACATGGAAACGCGCGAGCCAGGCGAACAGCGCTGCACGAAACCAGCCCGGCATATCCTCCTGTTGGCCGAAGTCGACGATGTGCAGCGACCCATGCGCCGACAGGTGGCGCACGGCTTCGCGGATCGCGCCCTGCCAGTCGGGAATCATCGACAAGGTATAGCTTTGAAAGACACGGTCGAAACTGGCGATGCGGAACAGCGCATTCGGGTCGAACCCCGTCGCGTCCGCGCGCGCGACGCTCACCCTCCGGGCGAGGCCAGCTTGTGCAATGGAAGTGCGCGCGGTTTTCAGCATCTCCTCCGAAATGTCGATGCCGTGGAATTTCGCGCCGGGCCAGCAACGCGCCGCGGCAATCAGATTGCGCCCGGTTCCACAACCGATTTCCAGCACATGGCCCCCGACCGGCGGCGACAGTTCATCGATCAGCCGGTCGCGACCCAGCAGATAATATTTGCGGGTCAGGTCATAGATATGACGCTGGCCCCGGTAAACGCCGTCCATCAGCGCGGCATGCCCCTCCCCCTCGCGCATGCCTCAGCCCTTCAGGACATAAAGATGCACGCCGCCATAGATCGCCGACCGGTCGCGGCGGGTATAGTCGCGCGACGCGTCCGCGCGATAGTCCCAGCGGCTCAGCAGGTCGTCGGGGAGCCGTCCGGGCAGCAGGCTCGCCTCGGCGGCGGTACGGAACAGCACGCGAGCGCCGGGACGCGCGGTACGCGTGACTTCGCTCCACAGCTGCGTCAACTGCGCGTCGCTCATCCAGTCCTGCGCATCGAGGAAGATGTAGCGGTCGAAGCTCGCGGCGTCGGTCCCAGCGAGCATGTCGGTCATGTTCGCGTGGAGCATCGTCACGCGTTCCGCACGCGCTTTTACCGCGGCGTAATTGGCCGCCTGAAGATAGGGCGGCAGCGGCACCGTCACACCCTTGCCATAGCCGCGCCCGAAGGCCTGCCATGCGAAATAATTCTCCTCGAGCGGAAAGTCGCACGCGAGCTTTTCGAGGCGCGCGCGGAGGACATCGGCCATCGGCTTGCCGCCCGCCAGTGCGTCATATTGCGCCGGCGGAATGCCGAGCCCGAACAGCGACGAGCGCTGGTCGGTGACCCAGCGAATGAACTTCCGGTCAAAGAAGGGCGCGAATTTCGCGTCGAAGATCGCGCGCTGTTCCTCGACCGTCCTTGCGGCGAGAAACTGTTTGGGATCGATGCGGTGCAACCGCGCGACCAGATGGGCGAGGCCGATGAAATTGCCGAGCAGGCCGCGCCTGTAGACGCCATGCGCAAAGCCGTTGATCCGCCGGCGTCCGACAAGATCGCGCCCTTCCCAATAGCGCCGGCTCGTTTCGTCGAGATGCGGACGGACAAAGGCGCGATAGTCGGCGATGTTCGCGCTGCTGTCGGCATCGGCGAAAAAGCGGCGGAAGCTCAGATAATCGGGCAGGTGCCGGATCGCGACGCGCTTCAGATTGTTGAGAGCGACGTGCGCGGTGTTGAGGTCGACCGCAACGATCTCGGCCGGGTCGGCGGTGAGGTAGGAGAAGACGTTGCAGCCGCCGCTCGCGATCGTCGCGATCCGGTTGCCCGGCTCGATCGCCAGCGCTTTCATGTCGACAACGGGATCTTCCCATATCTGGGCGTAGACAAGCCCCTTGAAAGCCAGAGCGAAAGCGCGGTCGAGCAGGCGCTGCTTCTGTTCGGCATCTTCACGGACGACCGCGGCGGCGATCTTGCGATTGGGCTGGCTGGCCATGGGTCGTGGTCTCCCGGAGACAAGGTGGATCCGGGGCCGCGCATGGCAGCATTTGTTGCGATTCCCGCGTCGGTTCGATGACAAATCGGCGACAGCGCCAAAAAAAGCGCCGCCGCTGTCCCGTCGATCAATCGCGGCAGTAACCTTCGCCCTGCTTTACGATCAGGCATTCCGTCTTGCCGGCAAGGTTCTTGAGCCCGGTTTCGTCACCATTGCCGCGGCGCAGGCTCAACTCCTCGGTGCCGCGCCTGAACTTGATGCCATGCTCGCTGTCCTCACCGTCATAGGTCCCCTTGGTGTCGAGGTCCGACTGCATTTCCAGCTTGTACTTGCCCGGTTCGGCGGGCGTGATCGTCGCGTACATGCCCTCGACCCCGGTCCATTTGCCTGCCCAGCTCGCGAAGCGATGCGGCGCGGTTGCGGGATCGGCAGTCTCCGCGGTTTCGGGCGGCACGGTTTCGACCGGGACCTCGGTCGTCGTCGCGTCGGTCGGTGCGGGCGCCGGTGCCTCGGCCTTTTCGCAGCCCGCGAGCAGCACCAGCGCGGCGGCGCCCGCCAAAATTGCACTCTTCTGCATCATGCTTCTCCTTCCCCGTCAACACGCCCGGGCACGGATAAGTTTCCACCAGCCTATTCGGTGATGATCTCCGCAAACTTCAGCGGATCGACATTGCCGCCCGACAGGGTAACGAGCGTGGCATCGGTTAGGGGCACCTTGCCCGCCAGCACCGCCGCAAGCGCGGCCGCACCGCCGGGCTCGACCACGACGTGCAGCCGCTCGAACGCCAGCCGTATCGCATCGCGCACCTCGCTGCGCGTTACCGTGACGCCCTTTACGCCGCGTGCCTGCAGCACCGCGAAGTTGATCGGCCATGTCTCGGGGGTCTGGAGCGCGTCGCATTCGGTCGGATAGGTCATATCCTCGACCGACAGGATTTCGCCCGCCGCAAGACTGCGCGTCACATCGTCCCAGCCTTCGGGCTCGACCGCGACAATCCCGGCATCGGGGCAGGCGAGCGCGAGCCCGGCCGACAGTCCACCGCCGCCGCAGCACGCAACCACCTTGTCGGGCCCGTCGATCCCCCGCGCCTTCATCTGCGCCTTTGCTTCGATTCCCGCACTGCCCTGCCCCTCGATGATCCACGGATCGCCATAGGCGTGGACGAGCGTCCCGCCACGCTCGGCGAGCAGCTTCGCAGCCACGGCATCGCGCGATTCGGTCACGCGATCATAAAGCACCACCTCGGCGCCGAGCTTGCGCGTCGCGGCAAGCTTCATCGCCGGCGCATTGCTTGGCATCACGATCGTCGCCCTGATCCCGAGCCGCTTCGCCGCCCAGGCGACGCCCTGCGCATGGTTGCCGCTCGACACGCCGACGACGCCTTCGCGTGCCTGCTCGGGCGTCAGGTCGGTCAGCCGGTGCCACGCGCCGCGGATCTTGAACGCGCCGACGGGCTGCAGGCATTCAGCCTTGCACCACAGCGTCTTGCCCTCGACCTCGAGCGGGAGCAACGGCGTTTGCGGCAGCAATGCAGCGACTTTTGCTGCGGCGCGTTCGACACCCGCGAGCGTCGGCGCGCGGTTCGGGTTCAGCAAGGGATCGGGGCTTTGTTCTGTCATGGCTTCGTCCTATAGGGCGCGGCATACAACACAAGCCGCAGCATAGCGGGCAGGAGATTTTTCATGAGCAAGGTTCTGGTGATCGGCGCAGGCGGCGTCGGATCGGTCGCGGTGCACAAGATGGCGATGAACCCCGACATCTTTCCCGACATCACGCTCGCAAGCCGCCGCAAGTTCAAGTGCGACGCGATCGCCGAATCGGTGAAGGCGCGTACCGGCGTCACGATCAAGACCGCCGAGGTCGACGCCGACCATATCGATGCGACCGCGGCGCTGATCCGCTCGATCGGCGCAACGCATGTCGTGAACCTCGCGCTCCCCT
This sequence comes from uncultured Sphingopyxis sp., assembly GCA_966417555.1. GTDB lineage: Bacteria > Pseudomonadota > Alphaproteobacteria > Sphingomonadales > Sphingomonadaceae > Sphingopyxis. The sequence continues at coordinate 6,344 of CBJKNR010000066.1, read as the reverse complement.
ATCAGGACCTCACGATCATGGAGGCGTGCCTGTCGACCGGCGCGCATTATCTCGACACCGCGAACTATGAGCCGCGCGACGAGGCGAAGTTCGAATATCACTGGCAATGGGCCTATCAGGACCGCTTCAAGGACGCCGGGCTGATGGCGCTGCTCGGCTCGGGCTTCGATCCCGGCGTGACGAGCGTCTTCACGACCTGGCTCCGCAAGCATCATTTCGACCGTATCGACACGCTCGACATTCTCGACTGCAACGGCGGCGATCACGGCCAGCATTTCGCGACCAATTTCAATCCCGAGATCAACATCCGCGAAGTGACCGCGGTCGCACGCCACTGGGAGAATGGCGACTGGGTCGAAACCCCGCCGATGTCGGTCAAGCAGCAATTCGATTTCGAGGCCGTCGGCCCCAAGAACATGTACCTCATGTATCATGAGGAAATCGAAAGCCTGAAGACGCACTTGCCCGAAATCCGGCGCATCCGCTTCTGGATGACCTTCGGCGACGCCTATATCCAGCACCTCACCGTCCTGCAGAATGTCGGCATGACGCGGATCGATCCGGTGATTTACGAAGGCAAGGAAATCATCCCGCTCCAGTTCCTGAAGGCCGTGCTCCCCGAACCGTCGAGCCTTGGCGAGACGACGAAGGGCAAGACCAATATCGGCGTCATCGCGACCGGCCTCGCCAAGGACGGCACCGAAAAGACGCTCTATCTTTATAATATCTGCGACCATGAGGACGCCTTCGCCGAAACCGGCAACCAGGCAGTCAGCTACACTACCGGCGTTCCCGCGATGATCGGTGCCGCGATGATGGTCACCGGCACTTGGGGCGGCGATGGCGTGTTCAACATGGAGCAGATGGATCCCGATCCGTTCATGGATATGCTGAACAAGCATGGCCTGCCGTGGCAGGTGAGGGAACTCGACGCCCCGCTGGCATTCTGAGAATGCGGAAACTGCCGGGCTTCGCCGCCGCTGTGATCGCTCTGGTCGCGGCGCCCGTTTCCGCGCAAACCGAAGACGCCTATGCGCCGGCGCGCGCGATCGTTGCCGACATCGGCAAGATCGTCACGCCCAACGGCGTGCAGGAGACGTTCGAGGTCACACTCGGCGGCGCGCGGCAGGTCGTGAATGTGCGGGGTTCCGACCGCGACAACCCGATCCTGATCTTCGTCCACGGCGGCCCCGGCGCGGTCGAAATGCCTTTCGCTTGGGCGTTCCAACGTCCGTGGGAGGATGTGTTCACCGTCGTCCAGTACGACCAGCGCGGCGCCGGACGAAGCTATCCGCTTAACGATCCCGCCACGCTCGTGCCGACGATGACGCCCGAACGTTACCGCGACGACGCTATCGAACTGATCGAGCTGCTCAAAAAGCGCTATGCCAAGCGCAAGGTGGTGCTGATGGGGCACAGCTGGGGCTCGATCGTCGGCCTGTCGGTCGCGGTGAAACGCCCCGACCTGCTCTACGCCTATGTCGGCGTCGGTCAGGGGATCGATTTCCGCGAGGGCGAAAAGGCGGGCATGGCGTGGACGCGCGCGAAGGCGCTGGCAGCCGGGAACAAGGAAGCCGTCGCCGCGATCGACGCGCTCACCCCCTATCCTTCGGGCGAGTTTACCATCGCCAAGGCCGACGGCTGGCGCAAATATGCGATCCCCTACGGTTCGCTCATCTATAACAAGCCCGACCTCACATATTATTTCCAGACCCCGCGGCTCTCCCCCGAATATACCGAGGCCGACCGGCAGGCGTGGGGGAAGGGCAGCGAATTTTCGGTGACGACGCTCTGGCCGCGCCTCGCCGACGTGAGCTTCATGAAGGTGAAAAAGATCGATACGCCGCTCGTCTTCCTGCTCGGACGGCATGACTATACTGTCCCCTCGCCTGTGGCGGCCCGGTGGTTCGGACAGGTTGATGCGCCCTCGAAGAAGCTCGTCTGGCTTGAGCATTCGGCGCATATGCCGATGGTCGAGGAGCCGGGGCATTTCTTCGCCGCGCTGCTCCGCGACGTGCTGCCGCTGACGAAGGATTCCAAATGACTGCCTGGCTCGCGCCCATCGGGCTGCTGTTCGTCTCGAACATCTTCATGACCTTTGCGTGGTATGGACAGCTCGGCGCGGTGTCGCGGCCGATCTGGCTTGCGGTGCTGATCGCGTGGGGAATCGCCTTTTTCGAATATTGTCTCGTCGTGCCCGCGAACCGCATCGGATATGGCGTGTACAACGCAGCCGAACTCAAGACCTTGCAAGAAGTGGTCACACCTGTCAGCTTCGCCGGGTTCGCGGTCTTCTGGCTCGGTGAGAAGCTGACCCTGAACCATCTCGTCGGCTTCGGTCTGATTGCGGCGGGGGCGTTCTTCATCTTCAAGGGACCGATCGCGGTCTGACAGAAAGCAAATAGCGACATGGAAACCCGTGCCGGCGATCCCGGAGCCTTTGCCCGCTTCGACCTGACCCGCGTCCCCTCTCCCGCCTTCGTCGTCGATGCTGCGAAGATCCGCGCGAATCTCGCACTGCTGCGTCACATCGGTGACGCATCGGGCGCGCGGGTGCTCGCGGCGCTCAAGGCCTTTTCCATGTGGTCGCTCGGTTCGACGGTCACCGAATATCTCGACGGCGTCTGCGCTTCCGGCCTCTATGAAGCCAGGCTCGGCCGCGGCGAATATGGCGGTGAGGTCGCGACCTATTGCGCGGGCTACAAGGAAGCCGACCTGCCCGAAATCGCAGCGCTGTCCGACCATCTGATCTTTAACTCGCCGGGACAGATCACGCGCTTTCGCCCGCTGCTCGACGAATTGCGGACGAAGGGCGAGAGCTTCGATATCGGTCTGCGCATCAATCCGATGCACAGCGAGGGCGAAGTCGCGAAATATGATCCGGCGGCGCCGTGCAGCCGCCTCGGCTTCCCGATCAGCCAGCTGCTTCCCGAACATATGGAAGGCGTCGACGGTGTTCATATGCACAGCCTGTGCGAACAGGACTTCCCGCCGCTCGAGCGTACCTGGAACGCGGTGCAGCCGATGCTCCGCCCCTTCTTCAGCCAGCTCAAATGGATCAACTTCTGCGGCGGCCACCATGTGACCCGCGCCGACTATCAGGTCGACGACCTCATCGCCTTCCTGAAACAGGTCCGCGCCGCGACCGACTGTGACGTCATGATCGAGCCTGGCGAGGCGATCGCGCTCGACGCCGGCATCCTCGTCGGCGAAATCCTCGACCTGTTCGACAACGGTATGCCGATCGGGATCACCGATATTTCGGCGACCTGCCACATGCCCGATGTGATCGAGGCGCCGTACCGCCCGGCGATGCTGGGCGAAACCGGCGACGGCATGGCGACCCGCCTCGGCGGCCCGTCATGTCTCGCGGGCGATGTCATCGGCGACTATCGCCTTCCCGGCGGCGCGCGCATCGGCCAGCGCTTCGCCTTCCTCGATCAGGCGCATTATTCGATGGTGAAGACGAATACCTTCAACGGTGTTCCGCTGCCCGCGATCTGGCTCTGGGACAGCGAGAGCGACGAACTCGGGCTGATCCGCGAATTCGGTTATGAGGATTTCAAGACCCGGCTGGGGTGATCTCCGCCAGCGCCTGGTGAATATCGCTGACCACGACCGACCCCTCGCCAACCGAAGAGGCGACGCGTTTCACCGATCCCTTGCGGACGTCGCCGACGGCATAGATGCGCGGCCAGCTCGTCTCGAAGCGGCTCGGCATCCGGTCGAGCGACCAGCCCGCCTTGACCAGTTCGAGCGGCGCGATGTCAGCTCCGGTCTTCACGAATCCGCGCTCGTCGCACACCATTTCCTTCGGCAGCCAGCCCGTGTTCGGGCTCGCGCCGAGGAAAAGGAACAGGAAACCGCAATCGCAATGGCTTTCGGTGCCGGTCTCGCGGCAGCGATAGGTCAGGCCGGCCAGATGCTCGTCACCATGGAGGCCGACGACGTCGGTCGATGGGATGATCTCGATATTCGGATGTTCCTCCAGCCGCTTGACCAGATATTCGGACATCGTCTCGCGCAGGCTCGACCGGCGGAAAATGACGTGGACCTTCTTCGCGACGCTCGCGAGATAGATCGCCCCCTGACCTGCCGAATTGCCCGATCCGACGACCGTTACCTCGGCGTCGCTGCACAGCTGCGCCTCCATCGGCGTCGCGCCGTAATAAATGCCGCGGCCTTCATAGGCTTCGATGCCCTCGATCGGCAGGCTCTGATATTTGGCGCCGCTTGCCACCACCACGGCGCGGCTACGCAGCTTGCGCCCGTCGGCAAGATGCAAGCAATAAGCGTCGCCGTCGCGGTTGATCGACGCCGCACGCACCGGCGAAACCAGCCGCGCCCCAAATTTCTGCGCCTGCACCGTCGCGCGGCGCGCGAGTTCATTCCCTGAAATGCCGGTCGGAAAGCCGAGATAATTTTCGATCTTGGAGGAAGTGCCCGCCTGCCCACCGGGCGCGAGCGAATCGAGCGCGATCACCGTCAGCCCCTCCGACGCCGCATAGACCGCCGCCGCGAGGCCGCCCGGACCGCTGCCGACGACGAGCACGTCGGCCGTCGCGCCGTCGGGCAGCAGGTCAAGCCCGAGGCCCGCTGCGAGCTGCTCGGGCGTTGGCTGGACCAGTACCTCAGCCGCGCCGAGAATTGCCACCGGAAGCTGTTCTTCGGTCAACCCGCGCTCGGCCAGCAGATGCGCCGCGACGGGGCCGTCGGCGGGATCGAACCAGCGATGCGCGACGCCATGCTTCATGAGGAGGTCGCGCATTGCATAGACACTGCGATCCATTGCCGCCCCGATAATGATCGTCACCGCAAAGCCGCGATGCTTGCTGAACTCGCGCCGCGCCGACAGCACGCGGACGAAGATGTCCGAAAAATGGCTGTTACCGGCGATCAGCCGCTGGAAATCGGCGTGAGCGATGCGCAATATCTCGCCGTCCGCGCCCATTTCGACGCGCGACAGGTGCCGCTGCCCGGTCAGCACCGACAGGTCGCCGGCGAACTGGCCATGTTCCATCCAGCCGACGCGCTTGCGGCCCTCGTCGGTCGACGCGAAAATGTCGGTATGGCCCGACAGGGTGACGATACAGTCGGGCGCCATCGCGCCTTCCTCTACCAGCAGGTCGCCTGCCTTATGCGACTCGACAGCGCCGAAACCCCGCAATTCGTCCAGCTCCGCGCCGGTAAATGTATGATTGACCTCGGCGCGAGAAACCATGGCGGGTAGAGTCCTTATCCGGGTTCGACTTACAGAATATCCCCTAGCGAGGCGCCGGAGCTTTGTCTCGTGTCTCGCTTTTGCGCCGGTTGGCGCACGTCAGCCCCGTTTCGGCGCGACTGTTACCGTAGCGTTACAAAATTGCGCGATAGGGTCTTTACAGGGGGGACCCCCCTCAATATATCGCGCTTCCGCTGCCCCAGGGGGACTTCCAATAACCGCAAGGCAGCCTTTGTGTTGAACGTTATTTTTGGGGGTCCCTTGAGTTGCACCAGCATCATAGCGCCCACGGGCTGATTCAGGCACTTTCGCCGGTCGAACCTGTTACGCTTGTCCGCCCGCATGCCGCGCGGCGCGCAGCGCGTTTCTTCATCGAGCGATTTCCCGGCACGACCATGTATGCGGTCAAGGCGAATCCGTCGCCCGACCTGCTGCGCGTGCTGTGGGATTCGGGTGTCACGCACTATGACGTCGCCTCGATCGCCGAGGTGCGCCTCGTGTCGCGCACCCTTCCCGATGCGACGCTGTGCTTCATGCATCCGGTGAAAGCCGAGGAAGCGATTTCCGAAGCCTATTGGAAACATGGCGTGCGCACCTTCTCGCTCGACACACTCGACGAGCTCGAAAAGATCGTCCGCGCGACCGAAGGCGCGCAGGACCTGAACCTGCTCGTGCGCCTGCGCGTCTCGTCCGATCATTCGAAGCTCAGCCTCGCCGCCAAGTTCGGCGCCGAGCCCGAGGATGTCGCCGAACTGCTGATGGCCACCCGCCAGGCCGCCGACGCGCTCGGTATCTGCTTCCACGTCGGCAGCCAGGCGATGACGCCGCACGCCTATGCACAGGCGATGGAACGCGTCCGCGCGGCGATCGTCGCGGCGTCGGTCACCGTCGACATCGTCGATGTCGGGGGCGGCTTCCCCTCGTCCTATCCGGGCATGGAACCGCCGCCGCTCGACGCTTATTTCGAGACGATCCACCGCAGCTTCGAAAGTCTGCCGATCAGCTATTCGGCCGAGCTCTGTTGCGAACCGGGCCGCGCGCTGTCGTCTGAATACAGCTCGCTGATCGGGCGCGTCGAAAAGCGCCGCGGCGAGGAACTCTACATCAACGACGGCGCCTATGG
>CBJKNR010000065.1:0-11669 GCA_966417555.1 uncultured Sphingopyxis sp. | reverse complement strand
GCCGGATCGCTGACGCCGAAACTGAAAGAGCGCCTCGCCGCAACCGGCATCGCCATCGCCCACCTGCGGCCGACCGATCCCGACCGCTTCGAGGAGGCCGGGTGGTCGGAGTTGATCGACAGCGTCCGCACCGGCCATTGGGCGTTCGATGGCGGGGCGCTGTGGGTCGATGCGACGCCCGCGATGGTGCTGATCGACGTCGACGGAGAGGGCGATGCGCTCGCGCTGGCCAAGGCAGGCGCGCGGGCGGCCGCCGCCGTGATACGCCGCTGCGGCATCGGCGGATCGATCGGGATCGATTTCCCCTCCGTGTCCGATCGTGCGGGGCGGCAGGCGATCGACGCCGCGATCGACGCCGCGCTGCCGCAGCCGTTCGAGCGCACGGCGGTCAACGGTTTCGGATTCATGCAGATCGTCCGCCGCCGCGACCGCCCCTCACTGATCGAGCAAATCCGCCTCGATCCCGTCGCGACCGATGCGGCTTTGTTGCTCCGGCAAGCCGGGCGGGCGAGCGGAACGGGCCCGCTGACGCTGACGGCACCCCCGGGCGTGATCGATCATATTGCCGCGCACCCCGACTGGATCGATGCGTTGCAGAAACGTACCGGGCGCGCCGTCCGCCTCGCGGCGGACGCTGCTATGAAAGGAGCGGGCCATGCCCAGTAAACCCCCGCGCTGCCCCCTCTGCGGCAAGCCGCGCGACCCCGAATTCAAGCCCTTTTGCAGCCGCGGCTGCCGCGACCGCGACCTGCTGAACTGGTTCGGCGAAGATTATCGCGTCCCCGTCGACCAGGCGCCCGACGGCACCGCCGACGACGATCGTTTCGACGAGGGATGACCGGTCAAAACAGCGTAACAAAGTCACTGGACAGGATGCAAAGCCCTGCCTATAGCCGCCGCTCGCCAGCGCGGCCGACCGGCCGCAGCGGTTCGCCTGGGTAGCTCAGTTGGTAGAGCATGCGACTGAAAATCGCAGTGTCGGCGGTTCGATCCCGTCCCCAGGCACCACTCCATCCCGCCGGCTGTACAGCGCCGATGGCGCCGATCGTTCCTGTCCGCAGGCAGCAGCAATATCGCCGGCCAAAAACGTCCTGAAAGGGCGCAAATCCCGGGATTTTCGGCTCTACCATTGGCCTCGCGCGCGTGTTACGGCCGCGCGATGAAGCGGATCGTCAACAAACTCAACCTGTTGTGGAAGGAGCGCGCGCATCGCGCCGCCGCGCGCGCGGTGCTGGATACGCCCGCGGTGGTCCCGGCCGACGACGGGCTCGTCCTGTTTTCCATGATCGGTACGCGCGTGCTGTTGCCCTATCTGGTTGCCGTCAAATCGCTGCACGCCCGGTTGCAGCGGGGACGCATCGTCATCCTCGACGACGGGACGCTGACCGATGCCGACCTCGCCATTCTTGCGGCGCAGCTCGGAAAACCGCAGATCATTTCGATTGCCGACGTCGATACCGGTCCCTGTCCGCGCGGCGGCACCTGGGAACGGTTGCTGACCATCCTCGACATGCGCGCGGCGGATTATGTCGTCCAGCTCGATTCGGACACGGTAACGCTGGGCGACGTGCCCGAGATCGCCGCGGCGATTGCGGAGAATCGCAGCTTCACGCTGCGCGGCGATCGCGATTCCCAGCTGCTGTCCTTTGCCGAAATGGCGAGCAGGACCGAAGATGACGCCTTCCTGTTCAATCCCGCGGCGCATGTCCAGGGCGCGATCGAATGCGGTCTCGACCGGATTGCGCTGCCGATGCCCGAAAATCCGCTCTATGTGCGCGGTTGTTCGGGCTTTGCCGGTTTCGCGCGGGGCGGCAACGGCCGCACGCTCGCCGAGGCCTTTTCGCGCGAGGCCGAGCGGCTGCTCGGCGCCGAACGCTGGGCGCGGTGGGGCAGCGAACAGGTGACGTCGAATATTGTCGTGGCGAACGAGCCCGACGCCCTGCTGCTGCCCTATGACCATTATCTCAATTTCTGGGACGAGGGCGTGCCCGCGGATGCGCGCTTCGTGCATTTTATCGGCAGCTATCGTTTCAGCGGCAGCGCCTATATCGACGCGACGCGCGACGCGATTGCGGCGCTGGGCCGGGCCTAGGCGGTCGGCTCGGGATCAATGGGCGCGCGGCGGCCGCGCACCAGATCGATCAGATCGTGCACCGTCGGGCGCGCGAACAGCGCGAGCCACAGGCAATAGACCGGCCCGCCGCTCGCGACGAGAACGGCCAGCCGCAGCGGCTGCGGCAGCACTGGCAGCATGGCGTCGACCAACGTCACCACCGCCGCCATCGCGGTGGCGGCAAGGACCGCGGGTGCGACCGCGCGGGCCAGGTCGATCATCCGGATTCCGATAACGGGTAGCGACCGCGCGGCCGAAAATGCAAGCAGCAGCGGATAGGCGACCAGCCACGCCCATGCGATGCCCATGATCCCCCATCGCGCGCCGACGAGGAAGGTGAGCGGCATCAACAGCGCGCCCGCCGCAGCGTTGCCCGACGCGATTCCCGGACGCCCGAGCGCGTCGGTTGTGGGCCGGAGCAGCGTGAACAAGGTCCAGAAGGGCATGGCGAGCGCCAGCGGCAGGAGCAGCGGAACGATCTCGCCCCATTTTTCGCCCAGCAGCGTAAGCACAAGCGGTTCGCCGACCGCCGCGAGACCGAAGAAGAAGGGCATGGCGGCGACCATGATCGCGCGCGTCGAGCGCACGAAACCCTCGGCGAGCGCGGCGCGGTCATCCTGCATCCGCGCATAGGCGGCGAAGGCGACCTCGTTGAGTGGCGGCACGACCTTGTTGTTGAAAATCTGGGTCAGCAGCAGCGCGGTCGTATAGATGCCGACCATATGCGCCTCGAACCAGCGGCCGGCCACCAATATGTCGGCCTGGCTCTGGACGAAGCCGAAGAATTGGGCGACCGCGATCAGCCCGCCGAAGCGCGCGATCGAGCCTGCGCCGCGAAAATCGAAGCTCGGCCACAGCCAGCTGCCCGCCGCGATCGTCAGGCCGAGCGCGCGCGCGGCGAACATGGCGATCGGCGCCCATACCAGCGCCCACACGCCCCAGCCTGCCAGCGCGCCGCCGAGCGCGACGCCCGCGCCAATGAGCGCGGAGACCAGATTGACCTGCGCCTGACGCTGGAATTCCATCGACCGCGCGAGCTGCGCATATGCGAGCGCCGAGAAGGGGATGGTGAGATAGATCAGCGATTGCACACGCAGCAGGTCGGCGACCATCGGCTGGCGATAATAGGCGGCGGCGAGCGGCGCGCACAGGATCTGCGCGAGCGCGAGCGCACCGTTGAGCAGCAGCAGCAGCCCGAAAATCTGCCTGAGCTCGTGCGTGGCGATTTCGGCGCGCTGGATCGCCGCGCTGGCGAGGCCATAGCCGTTGAGCAGGGTGAACAGCATCAGCATCACCTGCGTCAGAGCGAACAGTCCATAGTCCTCGGGCGTCAATATGCGGATGACGAGGAAGGTCGAGGCCCAGGCGATGATTTGCCCCGCAATCTGCGAGGCCGAGCGCCAGATGACCGCGCGCCGCACCTGCCGGCCGAAGTCGGGCGCGAGCGCGGGCTCCGGACCGAGCGTCGTTTCGGGAGGCAGTGCGCTGTCTGTCATGCGGGTAGTCTAGGGTCAGGACCCATTAATTGCACGTTCGAGGCGTCGAAATGGCGAAGATATTGGGTTCGGGCGGGTGCAGCTGGTAGCATCGCTACCCGCAAGGCCGCGCGGGCCCGAGATCGAAGCCATTTCGGCGTCCCTCCGGGATTTGATCGATTTTGTCCACTGCTTCGTCGGCAAGTCTCGAAATATCGACATATTCTTTCGCCTTGCCTCCTCGCACTGAACAAAATCGCTTCAAACCTCGAACGCGCAATTAATGGGTCCTGACCCTAACAACTATTCGTTTGGAAAGCATTGCACGCGCACCCCGCGACCGATCTCGCCCGGGACGGAAGCTTTTTGCAATCCTGCGAGCCGTTGCCGTAACGTAAACTGTTGCTATTTAGTCACGAACTCGCGGAAAATCCGCATTTTTTCGCGCGCGCGTTGACGCGGCGGGGCGGTGCGCTAGACCGGGTATCAACTGCCGGGCATCTCCCGATAAGCCTTTGGCTGCGCCTCGGCGGGTTTTGGAGAGAGAGACATGACTTTGCGCAACATTTTGTTGGGCGCCACCATGCTGTGCGCTGCGACCACCCCCGCCATCGCTTTCGCCCAGGACGCTGCCCCCGCCGACGATACGGCGGTCGCGACCGACGACAGTGATTACGGCAACGACATCATCGTGACCGCGACGGGCCGCGCGCAGCGCTCGCAGGACATTCCGATCGCGGTCAATGTCGTCGGCGGTGAGCAGCTCGAAAATTCGGGCATCAGCGATATTCGCGGCCTCCGCCAGATCGCCCCCAGCTTCCAGGCGACGACCGGCCAGTCGTCGGCGACCGGCGTGGTGCTTCGTATCCGCGGCATCGGCACGGCTGGCGACAACCCCGGCTTCGAACCGTCGGTCGGCGTCTTCGTCGACGGCGTTTTCCGCGCGCGTGCAGGCCTCGCGCTCGCCGATCTGCCGCCGATCGATCGCGTCGAGGTTCTGCGCGGGCCGCAGGGTACGTTGTTCGGCCGCAATACCTCGGCGGGCGCGCTCAACATCGTCACGCAAAAGCCGAGTTTCACTCTCGGCGGCTATGCCGAGGCGAGCTACGGCAATCTGGACGAAATCGAGCTGAAGGCCGGGGTAACCGGACCGGTGTCCGAAACCTTCGCGCTGCGCCTCGACGGCGGCTATCACAAGCGCGACGGCTATATCAAAGACGTGAACAGCGATCGTCGCTTCAACGATCTCGACCGCTGGTCGGTGCGCGGACAGGCCCTGTTCGAAAAGGACGATGTCTCGTTCCGCCTGATCGCCGACTATGCCAAGACCGACGAACAATGTTGCGGCGCGCTCAACACCAACTCGGGCTTCGCGCTGCCGGGCACGCCCGCTTTTGCCGCGGCCTCGGTCGTCCAGGGGCTGGCGGCCGCCAATGGCCTCACCGGTATTGTGCGACCCTATAATCCCAAGGATCGCGAAGTCGCCTATTCGCCCGATCGCGACCTCACCGAAAAGATGCGCGAATGGGGCGTGTCGGGCCAGCTCGACTGGGATCTGGGCGGGGTCGAGCTGACCTCGATCACCGCGTGGCGCGACTGGAAGGCGACCCGCGGCATGGACGTCGACTTCTCGGGCGTCGACCGCGCCTATCGCGAGAATATGCCGATCGGCATGCGCGACTTCACGCAGGAAATCCGGCTCAAGGGCACGGCGTTCGACGATCATGTCGACTGGCTGATCGGCGGCTTCTATTTGAACGAGAAGCTGAAATATACCGAACGCACGCGCTTCGGCACGCAGGGCGCGCAATATGTCGACGCGTTCATCAACGCGCTGACCGATTCCGCCGTGCCCGGACCCACGGGTTTCCAGATTTTCCAGTCGATCCCGAACTCGCCGCTCGTGGGTCAGGTGCTGCTCGCGTCGAACCCGCAGCTCGCCGCCGCCGCCGCGCAGGCGGGCGTGCTCGACACCTTCCTGACGCCGCTGCCCGCGCCGCAAGCCGGACAGGGCCAGATCGGCGACCGCTATCGCGTCAATACCGAAGCCTTCGCGCTGTTCACGCACAATATCATCGACTTCAACGATAATGTCTCGCTGACCCTCGGCCTGCGTTACAATCATGAATCGAAGAAGCTCAACGCCGACCTGCAGTCGAACCTGCCGGGCTGCGCCACGCTGCAGAGCGCGCGCTACGGCCTCTATCGCCAGGCGCTGCAGGGGCTGCCGTCGGGCCTTGGCAACGCGATCTTCAACCTCGTCTGCAATCCCGTGGTCAATCCCGAATTCAACGGCATCTATCGCGACAAGCGCAGCGAGAGCAAGCTGACCGGTACGGCCAAGCTGTCGGTCAAGCTCGACGATCGCATCATGGTCTATGGCGGCTATGATCGCGGCTACAAGTCGGGCGGCTACAACCTCGACCGTGGCTCGTTCGACACCGCCTTCCTCGGCGGCAACGGCGCGCAGGCGTCGGACCTCGAATTCGGCAACGAGGACGTCAATTCCTATGAAGTCGGCGTGAAGACCGACTTCAGCACGGCGTTCCAGTTCAACGCGAACGCCTTCTACACCGAGCTGAAGGGTTATCAGAACCTCGCCTTCATGGGGAACAACTTCGTCGTCCAGAATTTCGACAAGGTCGTCGCGAAGGGCGTCGAGCTCGAATCGGTCATTCGTCCGGCGCCGAACCTCAACGTCACGCTCGGCTATTCCTACATCGATACCGAAGTGAAGGACGTGGCGGCCGGTGAGGATAATGGCCTGCCGCTTACCAACTCGCCGAAGCATGTCGTCACGGGCGCGGTCACCTGGACCCCGCAGATCAGCAGCAATGTCGGCGGCCTCGTGCATGTCGACTGGCGGATGAACAGCGACGCCAATACGATCAACGATCCGGTCGCGGTGCCGTTCACGGCCAACGACGGTTATTCGATCGTCAACGCGCGGGCCGGCCTCAACTTCGGCCCCGACCAGAATTACGCGATCGAATTCTACGTCGAGAATCTGTTCAACAAATATTACAACATCACCTCGTTCCCGATCCCCGAGCAGAGCGCGAACTTCGCGGTCTATCCCGCCCCGCCGCGGCTCTATGGGGTGAAGCTGCGCGCCAAATTCTGATCGGTGCGCTGATCCGCCGGATCGACGGAAAGGGCCGGGCCATCATATGATGGTCCGGCCCTTTTCTTGCCTGCCCCGATCAAGAGAAACCCCGGCCTCTCGATGGAGGGGCCGGGGCTTTTTGTTGGCGGTGCCGCCGGTCGTCCTAGAATTTCACGCCCGCCGCGATGCCGTAGCGGCGCGGTTCGAGGGTGAAGATGTTGGTGTAGTTACCCGACGACTGGTCGGTGATGTAAAGGCCGGTGACGCTGTTGGCGTCGAAGATATTCTGGATGAACCCCCTCACATACCATTTGTCGTCGGGACCGTTCAGCTGCAGCTGGGCATTGACCTGGGCATAGCCCTTGATCTTGTTGACATTGCCGTTGAAGATGCTGCCATAGCTTTCGCCAGTATAGGCGAGGTCGAGGCGCGGGACGAGCGTCATGTCGTTGCCGCCGAGGTGCGCCGTATATTGCACGCCCGCGCTGAACTTGTAGTTCGGCGCCTGCGGCAGCTGGTTGCCCTTGATGTTGACGGGGATGCCAGCCGAATATTGGAAGGTTTCGCCGTTGATGGTGGTCGAGGTCTCGATACCGCCAAAGGCCGCGCCGAGCGTCGGTGCGAGTGCCGCGACCACGGCGCAAACGCTGTAGGCGCCGGTCGACGCGATGCCGCCATCGGCCGGGAAAGACGTCGTCCCCTGTAAACCGGCGCCGGCCTGAAGACCGGGAATGGCGCCGGCATTGATCAGCTGATTGACCTGATTCACATAGGCGTTGACCCCCGCCACGCTGCCCGACGCCGAGGCCACCGCGCAGTTCGCCGCATTGGTGATATCCTTGATGATCACCGCATCGGCGCGCCCGCCACCGAAGTCGCGGGGATTACTCGTGTATTTATCGCTCGCCACCTTGGTGTGCAGATAGCTGAAGCCAAGATTGATCAGCACATCGGGATCGGGCCGGACCATTCCTTCGACCTCGAAGCCATAGATATCGGCATTGACGTTGTCGTTGACCGCAGTGCGCGCGACGATCTTGCTGAGTTGGAGATCCTTATACTTGTAATAGAATGCGGTGAGGTTCAGCTGGAGCGCGCCGTTGCCGAAAGTGTTTTTCGATCCGATTTCGAAGGCGTCGACCTGCTCGGGCGAGAAGGATTCTGGCACCTGGAAGATCGGCTGGAGCGGGGGGTTGATGCCTCCCGACTTGTAACCGCGCGAGTAGGAAGCATAGAGGAGATTGTCTTCGGTCAGCTTGAAGTCAAGCACCGCGCGCCCCGTCCATTCGTTGAACTTGACGCTGCGCGACTGGATCAGCTGGTTGCCGGGCGTACCTGGATCGGCGTCGAAGGTGGCGACGAATGGTGAATCGAAAGCCGTTCCCGTCTGGCCGAAGGGCACGAGGAAGCTCGCCAGCGTCGAGCGTGCTTCGACGCTCTTCTTGTCGTTATTGTAGCGCAGGCCCGCGGTCAGTTTGATGCGGTCGTTGACCTCGAAATAGGCCTCGCCGAAGATCCCGTAGGACTTGATCTTCAAATCGGCCGTATTGTTACGGAAGAAGGGCGTGCCGAGGAATGAGGGCGGCAGCCCGTTGCTGAGTGAGTTGAACGCGCCAAGAACGCCCGTCAGATAGTCGATCGGGAAGGCGTTCACATAATAGCTGTTCTCGGTAAGATGGTAGTCGGCATAGATGCCACCGAGCAGGAAGTTGAACGGTCCATCGAAGTCACTCGTCAGGATGCTTTCGACCGACCAGCTGCTGTTATACTGGTTCGAGCGGTCGAACTGCAGCGACTGGTCCGAACAGATGCTGTTGCCGCCGAAGGCGCCGAAGCCGCTCTCTTCCGCCTGCGAAGTGCAAAGCTGGCCGTTCGGACCGTTCGGGATGATCGCCGCGGCAACCGGAGCGAAATAGGCCTGCAACGCCGGGCCGAGCGCCCCGCCTGCTGCCGCTGCCAATGTACCCAAGCCGCCGGCATAGAGCGAGCGGTTGCCGATATTGCTGTTATAATCCTGCGACGCGTCGAGCTTGACCTTCTGATACTGGCCTGACACCTGCAGCGAGACGGGGCCGAAATTATGCTCGATCTGGCCCTGCAGCGTCAGTTCGCTGGTGAAATAACTTGGCGTATAGGCGGTGTTCACCGTCCGCGGGTCGGACGGGATCGTCGTGTTGGCATAGACGTCGGGGCCATAGAGGCTACCCAAGGCAAAGGCGGCAGGGATGCCCTGCGTTGCGAGGAATTCGCGCGAAGTCAGCGCGGCAGTAAAGGTCGCATTGCCGTTGAAGGGCGAGCTGTCGAGGCGGCTGTTGAGGCAGCCAAGGATGCCGGTCGGGTCGCGCTGGCACAGCTGTTTCTGGATGCGCGTGCGCTGGTCCTTTTCGCGGAAATAGGACGCCAGCAGGTCGATCGTGGTGTCCTCCGTCGGCTCCCAGCGGAACGACCCGCGGACCGAATAGAGGTCGCGGTCGTCGATGCGCGTGTCGAGGAAGGTGTTCTTCGTATAGCCGTCGCGGTTGAGATAGATGCCCGCCACGCGAATGCCTGCCGTATCGCCGAGCGGGATGTTGACCATCGCCTTGCCCTTGATCGAATCATAATTGCCATATTCGGCTTCGGCGGCGGCTTCGAACGTCCCGAGCTTCGGCTTGGCGGTGATCACATTGACCACGCCCGAGGTCGCGTTGCGGCCGAACAGCGTGCCCTGCGGACCGCGCAGCACCTCGACGCGCTCGAGGTCGAAGAATTCGGTTTCGAACAGGCGGGTCGAAAACAGGGGGTCGCCATTGAGGTGGATCGCGGTCGCGCTGTCGCAGGTCGTGCCGACGCAAAGGTCGCCGATGCCGCGGATGGTGAAGCTGGCGCCGGTGAAGTTGGTCTTGGTGAAGGTGACGTTGGGCAGGGTCAGCTGAAGATCGGACGGCGTCTTGATCTGCTGCGCTTCGAGCGCCTCGGTCGAGAAGGCGCTGACCGCGATCGGCACGTCCTGCAGACGTTCCGACTGGCGCTGCGCCGTGACGACGATTTCGCCGCCGAAAGCATCGCGTTCCACTTCATCCGCCGCGTCCTGCGCAAAGGCCGGCGTCGCCACCGACATTGCAAGGATCGAGGTTCCGATCAGTGCCTTGAACTTCATCTATAGCCTCCCTTTTTCGATCCCCGCGAGGTGCGGGGCCGCCCAATTTTCAAATTGTGGTAAGGGGAGGGGAAACGACCAGACATGACAACGGGCACCGGGCCGGGACGGCCTGATGTCCTTGGGTGTCCCTCTTGCCAGCTGTGCTGGTCATCGTCCTCTCCCGCCGGCGTCGGGGAAAACGCACGGCCTCTCCGGAATACGACCCGCTCGGGCGAGTTCTGTATGAAAAGGAAGGTGCGCCGAGTTGACGAAAGCGTCAAGCCACTTGTTGGGCCCGAAAAAGGACGCGAAACCGCGCCTCTCGGAACGCATGAAAAGCCAAGATTCCGCAACGTAAAGTTGATGCGTGAAGACAATTTCTTCTTGTCCGGCTCTTGCTTATCGGCTCTTGGGGGCCGAAATGTGCGACATGATGGCAACAGTGAAAGCGGGGCGATGAGCGATTACAGGACCGGGTTGGGACCCGACGGCAAGGTGATAGTGCCCGACCATGTCGCCGACGCCGTGCGCACGCTAATTGAATGGGCGGGCGACGATCCGGCACGCGAGGGTCTGCTCGATACGCCGCGCCGCGTCGCACGCGCGTGGAAGGAATATTGCCAGGGCTATGGCGAGGACCCGTCGGTCCACCTCTCGCGCACCTTCGAGGAGGTGGGCGGTTATGACGAGATCGTGCTGCTGCGCGATATCCCGTTCCAGTCGCATTGCGAACATCATATGGCGCCGATTATCGGCAAGGCGTCGATCGCCTATCTGCCGCGCGAACGCGTCGTCGGGATTTCGAAGCTCGCACGTGTGCTCAACGGCTATGCGCGGCGCCTGCAGGTACAGGAACGTCTCACGGCCGAAGTCGCGAAATGCATCTGGGACAATCTCCACCCGCAGGGCGTTGCGGTGGTGATCGACGCCCAGCATGGTTGCATGACCGGGCGCGGTGTCCGCACGCCGGGCGTCGGCATGGTCACGAGCCGGCTGCTCGGCTGTTTCCTCGACGACGAGCGCAGCCGGAAGGAAGTGCTGAGCCTGATGGGCTATTGACGATGCGCTGGCGCAACCGGCGGAATCGCTCGTTCCGCGCCCGGCTTCGCGCGTTTCAGGAGATGCGGGGCGATGTGTCCGATGCGGGCTTTATCGCCGATCTCGAATTTCTCGAAAACCGCGATCTCGACCTGTCGGTGCGCCTTGGCGGCTTGCTGGCGTTCAACGCGCTGGCCATCACGATCGGCACGCATCCCGTCTCGGCCAGCCCCGGTGCGCCGCTGAGCCTCGATGCCGCCGCCCAGCCCTGGCTGACGGCGGCGAGCATTGTCGGCATCGTGCCATTGATCCTGTCGAGCTTCTTCTGCCTTCGCGCCTTGTTGCTGGGCGAGGAGTTCGACAGCGACGGGCTCGAAAATGCCGATGGATTGCGGCAACGATTATTCGCGGCCTTCACCCATTCGATCGATGCACAGGCGCGATTGCTGTCGCTTGCGGTCCGCGCGACAATCGGCGGTGGAGCGCTGACGCTGGCGGTCTGGGCGTGGATACTCGCGGGAAAAATGATTTAGGCAAAGGGCCGTTATGGGGTTGGGAGCGGACACTGCTTTTTTTCGTGATCCCGAATTGATCGGGGATCCGGCCGGGCATGGACCGCAGACCGATAGTCCAAAGTGCAGAAAAGTTCAGCCCAACGCGCGTCCCTATCCGAACCCTTGCGGCGTGATGGGCGCCCGGCACGCCGCGCCTTGGCTGTATCTGACCGTTCGGGTAGCGAGCGCCTTTGTCCACCGGTTCAAAGAGCCGGGATGCAGGCTGACACAGCCGGATAATGTAGGACAGAGTTTTTTTTGA
>CBJKNR010000064.1:0-11680 GCA_966417555.1 uncultured Sphingopyxis sp. | reverse complement strand
ACGCGGCTGCCACCTCCCCACAAGTGGGGAGAATCTAAGGTCCGCTTCCCACCCCAAAGCCGACCTTCGCCTTTCGCTCAGAATATCCCCGCCGCAAGCCCCTCCGCCAGCGCCTCACCCATGTCGCGGGCCTCGGCGAGGTGGGCCCCGGAAATTGTCTTGGGCGCGAGGATCGCCTCGGGAGTCTGGGCATGGGTGTTGACGATCACCGGATCGGCAACGCGTTTCAGCCGCCAGCCGGTTGCGATGCGGTCGAGTTGGCGCTGCGCATTCTCGCCATCCGAACCCGCGCAGATGATCGTCGCATAGGGCCGTCCTTCGAGCCTTCCCAGACAGGGATAATAGCAGCGATCGAACATCTCCTTCATCGCGCCCGAGAGCGCGGCGAGATTTTCGGGGCCGACAAAGAGATATCCCCCTGCGGCGCGCAGGTCGTCGGGCGTGACATCCTGCGCTGCCATCAGCTTCGCACCCGGCGCTCCCTCTGCGGCCGCCCGCGCGAGCGCCGCGCTGCCGCCGGTGCGGCTGTGCCAGGCGATCAGAAGATGCGGCGCGTCGGTCATGCGGCGAAGCTTGCCAAGCCCGGACACGCGGCGCAAGCTGCCACGAATCAAGGGGGAGAGAGACGATGCGCCGACTGACCGCCCTGCTGCTCGCGGGCAGCCTGCCCTTCGCCGCCGCCGCGCAGGACGCCGCAAGCGAAAGAACCCGCATGGCCCAGGCGGCGACCGCAATGCGCCTGTCGATCGACGATCCGCGCGACATGGCAAATGCGACGCGCGGCAAGCTGGCCGAAATCGCGGGCGGGGTAATCGAGGGAGCCGACGGCAGGATCATATGGGATCGGCGCCCCTACGCCTTCCTCGACGCCGAGCATGGTCCCGACACGGTGAACCCCTCGCTCTGGCGGCAGGCGCGGCTCAACGCGGTGCACGGATTGTTCGAAGTCGTACCGGGCAAGATCTGGCAGCTTCGCGGCTATGACATTTCGGTGATGACGATCATCCGCGGCGAGAGTGGCTGGATCATCGTCGATCCGCTGCTGTCCGAAGAGGCCGCGGCGGCGGGGTGGAAATTGTTCGCGGATACGGTCGATGCCAAGATGGGCAAGCGGCCGATCCGCGCGGTGATCTTCAGCCACAGCCACAGCGACCATTTCGGCGGCGTCGGCGGGATCGTGACCCCCGAGCGAGCGAGGGCCGAAAAGATCCGTATCATCGCGCCGCACGGCTTTTCGGAAGAAGCGACCTCGGAAAATGTGCTTGCCGGCGGGGCAATGGGGCGCCGCGCGCTCTATATGTTCGGGGCGATCCTGCCGCCGGGACCGACGGGGCAGGTCGATACCGGGCTGGGACCGAAACTCTCATCGGGGACGGTCGGCTATATGGAGCCGACCGAAACTGTTGGCGAAAAGGGCGGAACGCTTACGATCGACGGCTTGGCGTTCGAATTCCTCGACGCGGGCGGCACCGAGGCGCCTTCGGAGTTCGTCTTCTACATCCCGGCCTACAAGGCGCTGCATACGACCGAGGTCGTCACGCATACGCTGCATAATGTGCTGACGCTGCGCGGGGCGCAGGTGCGCGATGCGCTGCGCTGGTCGAAGGTGATCGATGCGATGCTGCTGAAATGGGGCGGCAAGGCAGAGGTCGCTATGGCATCGCACCACTGGCCGACATGGGGGACGGCCGGGGTATCGTCGCTGCTGGCGAACCAGCGCGACGCGTACCGCTATGTCCACGACCGCACGCTGTTCCTCGCGAACCGTGGCGCGACCCTGCACGAACTCGCCGACCAGACGGCGGAGGCGCCGGTGTCGGCCGCCGATTTCTCGACGCGCGGCTATTATGGCACGCAAAGCCACGACATGAAGGCGGTCTATCAGCGCTATTTCGGCTGGTGGGATGGCAATCCGGCGAACTTCAACCCGCTGCCGCCCGAGCAGTCGGCGCCCAGATATGTCGCGCTGGCAGGCGGCGCCGACAAGCTGCTCGCCGCCGGGCGCGAAGCGCTGAAGGCAGGCGATTATCGCTGGGCGGCCGAGCTTTTGAACAAGCTGGTGTTTGCGCAGCCGGACAACAAGGAGGGCCGCGCGGCGCTGGCGTCGGCGTACGATCAGCTCGGTTATCAGGCAGAGTCGGGCGCGTGGCGGAACTACTATCTCGCCGCTGCGGCAAGCCTGCGCGGCAATGCGGTCGAGGCGGCGACGGCGGGCGGGCAGGGCCGCAGCTTTGTGAGCGCGATCCCGACCGCGGTCTTTTTCGACGCGCTCGCGACGCGCTTCGACGCGGCCAAGGGCAGCGCGCTGAAAGGGATCTTCCAGTTCGTGCTGCCCGACAGCAGGGAGACGGTCGCGGTCGTCGTCGGTGGCGGGGTCGAATTTCCGCGTTACGGAGTGACCGATCCGGCACCGACCGCGGCGGTGACGGTCGACCGCAAGATCCTCGACGAAGCGATGATGGGCCGCGCGCAGTTCCCGGCGCTGATCCAGTCGGGCGCGATCCGGATCGACGGCGACCGCATGGCATTCCTGCAATGGTTCGCGCTCCACCCGCCCGCCGATCCGCGCTTCAATGTGGTCGAGCCGTGACCTTCTCGTCATTGCGAGCGAAGCGAAGCAATCCAGGGCGGCATACGCAACTCTGGATTGCTTCGCTTCGCTCGCAATGACGATTCCCATCGACGTCATCCGGCTCTAAGACCAGGGCATGACCGACAGTTCCGCATCGCCGACCGATCCCTTCGCACAGGATGCGCTCAACGCGCGCGAAGGGCTCGATCCGGTCGATCCGGCCTATACGCAGGTGCTGCGCATCGCGACGGCGCTCAACCTGATCCCGCTCGCGATCGCCGCGAGCGTCCTCGACGCGTTGCTGATCCGGCACATCGGGGGGCCCTATGGCCTGATCACCGCGCTCGCCTGGCTGATCGCGATTGTCGTGATCCTGAGCTTCCCGTCGCGGCGCGTGTCGCGCTGGGGATACAGGATCGGCGACGGACAGCTGCGCGTCGCGCGCGGCTGGCTGTTTCGTACCGACACGATCGTCCCCTTCGTGCGCGTGCAGCATATCGACGTCGGCCAGGGACCGATCGAGCGCTGGTTCGGCCTGTCGCACCTGATCGTCCACACGTCGGGCACCCATAACAGCACGGTCACGCTGCCCGGGCTGCGCAGCGACCTTGCGGCCGCAATGCGCGAGACGATCCGCCGCCATATCCAGACCGATTTCGCATGAGCGACGCCGCCGTCCTACCCGCGCCGGCAGAGGAGCCCCGCTGGCAGCGGTTGCATCCGGCGACGCTCGCGCTCGCCATCGTTGCGCTGGGGCCAAAATCGCTCAACTTCCTGCCCGCGGTCGCCGCGCTCGGTTTCACTGGAAACTGGGTCTATATCGTCCCGGCGATTCTCGCTTTTCTGCTGATCTCGCTGCTCGCCGCCTGGTTCCAGTGGCTGCGCTTCCGCTTCTTCGTCGGCGACGACGAGGTGGTGATCGAAAGCGGCGTCTTTTCGCGCCAGCACCGCACTATCCCCTTCGACCGCATTCAGGACGTCAGCATCGAACAGGGGCTCGTCTCGCGCGCGCTCGGCATCGCGAAGGTCGGGTTCGAGACAGGCGCAGGCGGCAAGGAGAATGACGCAAGCCTCGACGCCGTCGCGCTCGATGCCGCACAGGCGCTGCGCTCGACGATCCGCGCGCATCGCAGCGGCCCGGTTGCCGTACCGGTCGCAAGCGGCGAGGCGGCCGAAGTCGCGCCGGCGACCGACGACCGGCTGCTGTTTGCGATGGGGCCGCGCCGGCTGCTCGTCGCGGGGCTGTTCAATTTCTCGCTCGCGGCGCTCGCGGTCGTCGGCGCGGGCATGCAATTTTTCGACAATCTGCTGCCGTTCGATTTCAATGTCTTCAATCCGATGGACTGGATCGACATCGCCGAGGATTACGGGCTCGACGAGTGGCTGCTGGCGCACCGCTGGGTCGCGGGGATCGGCGCGGCGCTGTCGCTCCTGCTGATCGGCCTCGCCAGCGGGATCGCAACGATGGTCTTCGCCAACTGGGATTTCCGCCTGACGCGCGAGCCGCGCGCGCTCCGCCGCACGCGCGGGCTGACGACGCGCACCGATGTTGCCGTACCGGTGAAGCGCGTGCAGGCGGCGATCCTCGTCACCGGATGGTTCCGCCGGCGCTTCGGCTGGCACGAACTCCGCCTGCAGAGCCTGGCGAGCGACGGCGGGAAGGAGCGCGACCATCAGGTCGTTCCCTTCGGCAAGCTCGACGAAATCGATCCTGTGCTTGACGAGATTGCCATCGACCGGCCGGGGGCGGACGCGACCTGGCATCATAGCCACCGCGTCGTCGCGCTCGGGCCAATCATCGGTGCAATCTGCGCAGCGATCGGCGGCGGCACCGCGCTTTATCTCGGCAATCAGGCCGGGTGGCTCGGGCTCGTCGCAGCCCCGCTGATCGGGCTGATCGCCTTCTGGGCAGCGCGCTTCCACCGCTGGGCCGATCTGGGTGAGCAGGTCGTGATCCGTCGCGGCTGGTGGAAGCCCAAATTGACGCTGCTGCCGCACGCTTCGGTGCAGAGCATCGACTTGAAGATCGATTTCATCCTGCGCCCGCTGGGCCTTGCAACATTGGTGTTCGGCGTACCGGGCGGCAGCTCGCTCGCGACGCACGAGATTCCCGCGATCCCGCTGGCGGCCGCGCAGGGTCTCCGCATCCGGGTCCTCGCCGCGAGGGCGCGGCGATGAGCGGCGCGGCGCTGGGCATTACGCGCTCGATCGTCGGCCAGCCCTGGCGCTGGCGGCGCGCGAGCGCCCACATGGGAGCCGAGAATCTGGCGCCCGACGACCTTGTCACCCAATTATTGCTCGCGCGCGGCGTGGCGCGCGACGATCTCGATCGCCAACGGTCGCCGACCTTGCGCGGCTTCATGCCCGACCCGTCGCTGTTCCGCGACATGGACGCCGCCGCCGCGCGCCTCGCCGACGCGGTCGGGAGGCGAGAGGCGGTGACGATCTTTGGCGATTATGACGTCGACGGCGCGACCTCGGCAGCGCTGCTCGTGCGGCTGCTCCGTGCGCTCGACGTGCCCGTTGGCGCCTATATCCCCGACCGGCTGATGGAAGGCTATGGCCCCTCCGGCGCGGCGCTGGTCAAAATCGGCGAGGCGGGGTCGCGCCTCGTCGTCACGGTCGACTGCGGCGCGCAGGCGTTCGACGCGATCGCCGAAGCCGGCGCGGCGGGCGTCGAGGTGATCGTCGTCGACCACCACCAATGCGCGACGACGCTGCCCGCAGCGCTGGCGCTGGTGAACCCGAACCGGCTCGACGAGGAGCCCGACGCCGCGATCCACGGCAACCTCGCCGCGGTCGGTGTCGCCTTCCTGCTCGGCGCCGCGCTGCTGCGCACACTACGCGCGCGCGGCCATTTCGCGAACCGCGACGAACCGGCGCTGATCGATCTGCTCGATCTCGTTGCGCTTGGCACCGTCGCCGACGTCGCGCGGCTCACCGGTTTCAACCGTGCGCTGGTGACGCAGGGCCTCAAGGTGATGGCGCGGCGCGGCAATATCGGCATGGCGGCACTGATGGATGCCGCGCGGCTCACCAAGCCGCCGAGCGCGAGCGACATGGGCTTTGCGCTCGGCCCGCGAATCAACGCCGGCGGGCGCGTCGGCAAGTCCGACCTCGGCGTCCGGCTGCTCACCACGAGCGATCCGCAGGAAGCGGCCGAGATCGCGCAGGAACTCAATCGCCTCAACGAGGAGCGCCGCGCGATCGAAGCGGCGGTGCTCGAACAGGCGCTGGAGGCGAGCACGGCGTGCGGCAATGCACCCGTGGCGATCGTCGCGGGGCAAGGCTGGCATCCCGGGGTGATCGGGATCGTCGCCGGACGCCTCAAGGAACGGCTCCATCGCCCGGCGATCGTCATCGCTCTCGACGAGGAGGGGATCGGCAAGGGGTCGGGCCGCTCGATCAGCGGCGTCGATCTCGGCGCCGCCATCCTCGCCGCGAAGGAGACGGGGCTGCTCGTCGCAGGCGGCGGCCACGCGATGGCGGCGGGGCTCACCGTTGCGAAGGACAAGGTCGATGCGCTCGGCGCCTTTCTCAACGATCGCCTTGCGGCCGACGTCGAACGCGCGAGCGGCGACAAGTCGCTGCTGATCGACGCGGTGCTCGCGCCGCGTGGTATCAGCCCGCTCTGGTGCGACGCGATCGAAAGCGCGGGCCCCTATGGCGCCGGCTGGCCCGCGCCGCGTGTCGCGACGGGACCGGTGCGAATCGTCGAATCGGGGATCGTCGGCACCGACCACGTCCGCCTGATCGTGTCGGGCGACGATGGCGCGCGCTTCAAGGCGGTCGCGTTCCGCAGCGCGGAAACCAGCCTGGGGCAGGCGCTGCTCCACGCGCGCGGACGGAAACTGTGGCTCGCGGGGCGTGCAAAACGCGACGATTGGGGAAGCCGCCCGGCGGCGGAACTGCATCTGGAAGATGCCGCCTGGGCCGATTGACCGGGGCCGGCGCAATATTTTTGCGCAGGCCTGCGTCCCCATGCTTGACCGCGCCGGAACGCGCGTCTAAGGCGCCCGCTCACCGATCAGACGGCCCCTTCGTCTAGCGGTCTAGGACGTCGCCCTTTCACGGCGAAAACACGGGTTCGAGTCCCGTAGGGGTCACCATCGGAAGTGCAGATGACATTGGCGCGCGGTCGGCGCGCCTATCCCGACAAACACCGACCATAAGGCCCCTTCGTCTAGCGGTCAGGACGCGGCCCTCTCACGGCTGAAACACGGGTTCGATTCCCGTAGGGGTCACCATGGACAGCACTTCGCCACAGGCCATCCTCAATCGACGCCCGCATGCGGCAATTGCGGCGTCTCGGCGCCGCCCCATATCTGGCGCGCGCGCCCTTTGAGGTGCGGGTCATAATCGTCGCTCCACGTATCGACATAGCTGCGCGCCGCCCAATCGTCCCATTGCTGCGCCATCCGGCGCACACGGTCGGGCTGCCTGGCCGCAAGGTCATGCATTTCGGCGCGGTCGGCCGCCATATCGAAAAGCTGCCACGGCTTCCGGAAACCCGCCACGAGTTTCCACTTGCCGTCGCGGACCGCACGGTTGCCCTCATGCTCCCAGAAAATCGGCTTGTCGCGCGTCAGCGCCTCGCCGCGGAAGGCGGGAACCATCGATCGCCCCTCCATCGGCAGGATGGCGTGCCCGTTGAAATTTCCTGGATAGGTCGCGCCGGCGAGTTCGACGAGCGTCGGCATGACGTCGATCAGATGCCCCGGCTCGCGCACGAGCGTTCCGCGCGCCTGCGCCGCGATCCCGCGCGGCCAGTGCGCGATCAGCGGCGTCGCGATCCCGCCTTCATAGGTGTGGTGCTTGTAATATCGGAAGGGCGCGTTCTGCAGCGTCGCCCAGTTCATTCCGGTCCAGACCACCGACTGCGCGCTGCCGGGCAGCCCCTCGCCCCTGAGACGACCGTTGGGGCCGCTCTCGGCGGTACCGCCATTGTCGCTCATCAGCAGGATCAGCGTGTTGTCGAGCTCGCCCGCCTGCCGCAAGCGCTCGACGAGCGTGCCGATCGCGCGGTCGACGCGATGGATCACCGCCGCATAGACCGCCATCATCGTATCGAAACGCTCCCTCTCCTCCGCCGACAATCTGCTCCAGTCATAGCTGCCCGGCAGCGCGGCGGGCAGTTCGGCGTCGGCGGCGATGATCCCGAGTTTCTTCTGCCGCTCGAAGCGGGCGCGACCTATGGCTTCCCACCCGCGCATGTACCGGCCCTTGAACTTCGCGACATCCCGGGCGGGCGCCATCAGCGGGAAATGCGCCGCGACAAAGGGCATGTAGAGGAAGAAGGGCTTGTCCTGTTCGCGCGCCTCGCCGATGAATTTCGTCTGCCAGTCGACGAACATGTCCGACGAATACCAATTGCCTTTGCCGACCAGCGGCGAGCTGGCCGGGACGCGCTCGCCGTCGATATAGACCGACTGTGCGAGCGGCTGGGGCTGGTCGGGATAATATAGCTCGCCCGAGGGCGAGGTGAGCGACCGGTCGAAACCGCGCTGCCACGGACCGACGCCGCGCGAGATGCCCAGATGCCATTTCCCCGCCATCGCGGTGAAATAGCCCGCCGACTTCATCACCTCGGCCAAGGTGACGACGCGATCCGCAAGCTTGCTGTGCAGCCCTTTCGATCCGGGCACCTGGACCGACTCGAGGTGCCCCAGCCCGGCCTGATGCGGATAGGCGCCGGTGAGCAAAGACGCACGCGACGGGCTGCACCGCGCATTATTGTAGAATTGGGTGAAGGCGAGGCCGTCCTTCGCCAGCGCGTCGATATTCGGCGTCGGGATTTCACCGCCGAAGCTGCCGATGTCGGAAAAGCCGACATCGTCGAGCAGGATCACGACGACGTTCGGACGGGTCGGTTCTGGACGGGCCGGCGCCGCCTCGGCCGCGATCGTGACCGACGGGAAGGCAGCTGTTGCGAGCGCCGCGGCGGCACACCCCGCACGAGCCAACAGGCGGGCAGCAGATCTGATACTCACCGGCATTCTCCCTATTCACCGATTTATCATATATATATTGACTTTGTTTGGTCCATTGGTCAACGTCCGCGGCGAAGCGTCGGCGAAAAGGGTGCGGAGAGCTGGGTGGAGTCAGGTTTGCGGCCGGGTGCCCGCCGACTCATCGACGGCCCGCCCCCTTTGCCGGCGCCAAGGGCAAAAATGCCTCCGCACGGACATCGGGAGAGGATCGCATGCAGAAGCAGATTGGTTTTTCGGCCGCGGTGTCGGTGCTTGCACTCGTCGCGAGCACACCGGCGTGGGGCCAGTCGACCGACGCCAGCGGTGCCAGCGCAAGCGATACCCTTGCCGACGCGCCGCAGGAGACCGACGACGACGCGATCGTCGTGACCGGTATCCGCCGTTCGCTAGAACGCGCCGCCGACATCAAGCGCGATTCGGTGCAGGTGGTCGATGCGATCGTCGCACAGGACATTGGCAAGCTCCCCGATCCCACGACCGCAGCGGCCTTGCAGCGCGTCCCCGGTGTCCAGGTATCGGTGAACCGCAACAACGAGCTTGGCGACGTTCGCGTCCGCGGGCTTCCCGACGTGCTCACCACGGTCAACGGCCGCGAGGTGTTTTCAACGATCGGCCGCAATTTCGATCTGCAGGACATGCCCGCCGAAGCATTGTCGCGCGTCAATGTCTTCAAGTCGCAGACCGCCGATCTGACCGAAGGCGGGCTCGCCGGGGTGATCGACCTCCAGCTCAACCGCCCGTTCAATTTCAGGGATCCGACCGTCGTCGTCGCGGGCCGCGCCAATTACGGCGACCGCGTCGACAACATCAACCCGCAGTTCAGCCTGCTCGCGACCGATCGCTGGGATACCGGCATCGGCGAGATCGGCGCACTGATCAACGGCACCTATTCCAGGTCCGACTATTATCGCGCGACGACGGTGCTGTTCCAGCGGCGGAGTACCAACACCGCACCGTTCAACACGCCGGGTTATGTGATCCCCGGCATTTTGCAGAATTTCCCGCAACAGGGCTTTATCGAGCGGCATCAACTGAATGGCGCGCTGCAGTGGCAGGCATCACCGTCGCTGGAAGTCTATGCCGAGGGCTTCTACACCTATTTCCGCGACCGCGGCAGCCGCAACGGCGCGAATATCCAGCCCTTCACCAACGGCACGACGATCACCGACGTGACACCGGGCACGAGCTGCATCAACACCTATGTCCGCTCGAACGGCAACACCCCCGTCATCCAGACCGACGCCGCGGGCAACAAGTCGTGGACCCTGACAGCCCCGCAACTGGCCAACCCGGTCGAGCTGTGCCAGCCCGAAAGCATGACCTTTGCCAACCTCGTGTCGAACCAGACCACACAGGCGCGCGACCTCAACCAGCGCAACAAGCAATTCGCCGGCGGACTGAAATATGACGAGGGCCGGCTTAACGCCGTGCTCGACGTCGCGTACCAGACGTCGAAATATGAGCTTCAGAACATCACGTCGGATATCGGGCAGCGGCTGCCCAGCCTGACCGTAACGATGGATGTCGATGGCCACGCGGAATATACGGTGCCGGGCGATGCGCTGCTCAGCCGCGACAATCTTTATATCCGCAATGCGCTGATCCAGAATTTCACCGTGAATCGTGGCAAGCTGTTCCAGGCGAAGGGCGATGTCGATTATGACCTCGACAGCTTCCTGTCGAATATCGCTGTCGGTGTCCGCTATGCGCACCGCTCGGCCGAGGAGCAGGCGGTCAACCTGAACAAGGCGACGCCCGGGGGCAATATCGGGACGGGAACCGAGGCGAGCGCGGTGCTCGTCTCCGATACCGGCCTGCCCGACGATTTCCTCACGCTCGGCTCGCGCGCGCCCGACCTCAACAATGGTTCGCGCTTCTATATTCCGAACCCCGATTTCCTGCTTTCCGAAGAGGGGCTCGACGCCGCGCGCGCCTATTTCGGGCTGCCCGCGGGCCGGCCCGATTATGATCCGGGACGCGCGTTCGACGCGAGGGAGGACACGCTCGCCGCCTATGTGCAGGGCAAATATGAAGCTGACCTGTCGAACAGCGTCACCCTCGATGGCGTCCTCGGCGTGCGCTACATCCGCACGAGCCGCACGATCGGTACCTTCGTGCCCACGGGTGGCGGCGAATATGACCGCCTGACCGCCGATACTGTCGATCATGACTGGCTGCCCAATGCGACCGCGCGTTTCCGGATCGGCGACGATATCCAGATCCGCTTAGGCTACGCCAAGTCGCTGCGCCGCCCCAATTTCGGCGCGCTCAACCCGGCGATTACGCTCAACCAGTCGAACAATCCGCTCGTCCAGAGCACGGGCAATGCGGGCAACCCCGAGCTCAAGGCGCAGAAGTCCGAGAGCCTCGACGCGACCTTCGAATATTATTTCCCGAGCGGCTATATCGCGGTCGCCGGCTATTATCGCGACATCACCGACCGCGTCATCACCAGCGGCGCGGTCGAGACGATCGACGGTGTCGACTATGCGGTGTCGCGTCCGCGCAATGTCGGCCAAGCGACGTTGAAGGGTATCGAGCTTAGCAGCCAATATTTTTTCGACTTCCTGCCCGGCGCTTTCTCGGGGCTCGGCGTGCAGGGCGCCTTCACCCTTGCCGATTCCAAGGTCGGCGGCGACGATCCGCTCGCCGGCTATCCGTTACAGGGCGTATCCAAATATAATTACACCGTCGGCCTCCTGTACGAAAAGAGCGGGATCAGCGCGCGGCTGGTCTATACCTACCGTTCGAAATATCTGTCGCTCGACGCCAGCGGCGAGCCGACGCTGCGGCCCATGACCGGAGAGACGATCGACGCGCTCGAGGTACCGGCGCTCGTCACCTATGCGCGCGGCGCAGGGCGGCTCGATTTCAACATCGGCTATGACATCACCGACCAGATCCGTGTCGATGTGGGCGGCACCAATATCCTCGGGAGCAATACCTCGACCTATTATGATTACCCCGGATATACGAATATCAACAACGAGATGGCGTATGACGAAACGACCTGGTCGGTCGGCGTCCGCGTAAAATTCTAGAGCGAAAGCGGGGGGGGAGAGGGCTGTCGTCCCCGCCGCCCCTTTACTCGGGGGGCCCCCCCTTCCCCTTCACCGGG
>CBJKNR010000063.1:0-11964 GCA_966417555.1 uncultured Sphingopyxis sp. | reverse complement strand
TCATCGCCCGCCTCCGTGCCATCGCGACCGACCCTGCCGCGCGCGGGCTTGCCGACGATGCGGCGGTGCTGGGCGACCTAGTCCTCACCCACGACATGATCGTCGAGGGCATCCATTTCCTTCCCGACGAACGGCCACAGGATGTCGCGTGGAAGCTCGTCGCGGTGAATCTCTCCGATCTGGCTGCGAAAGGCGCGGCGCCGCTCGGCGTGCTCGTCGGCTATAGCCTGACCGGCGACGAACATTGGGATGCGGCATTCGTGCGCGGCCTGGGCGAGGTGCTGCGCCGCTACGAGGTCCCGCTGCTCGGCGGCGATACGGTGGGCGTTCCCGCCGGCGCGCCCCGGACCTTCGGGCTGACCGCCATCGGCAAGGCGCCCGCGACGGGCGCGCCGGCGCGGAGCGGTGTTCGGCCGGGCGACCAGATCTGGGTTAC
The DNA here is from genome assembly GCA_966417555.1 of uncultured Sphingopyxis sp. Lineage (GTDB taxonomy): Bacteria > Pseudomonadota > Alphaproteobacteria > Sphingomonadales > Sphingomonadaceae > Sphingopyxis. The sequence continues at coordinate 11,528 of CBJKNR010000063.1, read as the reverse complement.
GGGCACGATCGGCAACGCCGGGCTCGGCCTCGCGATGCGGCTGGGGCAGGAGGATCCCAACGAAACCTGCCTTGCCGCCTATAACCGGCCGCAGCCACAATTGGCGTTCGGACAGGCGATCGCCAATCATGTCCATGCGATGATGGACGTGTCCGATGGCCTGCTGATCGACGCGCAGCGCATGGCGGAGGCGAGCGGGTGCGAGATCGGCATCATGCTCGAATCGCTCCCGCTGTCGGCGGCGCTGCTCGCGGTGCGGCCCGATGTGCTCGATACGCGGCTTGCGGCCGCGACCGCGGGCGACGATTACCAGCTTTTGTTCGCCGCCGACCCCGGCGTGGCGGGCACGATCCGCGAGATTGCGGCGGGGCTGAATGTGCCGGTTACCGCGCTCGGCCACGCCGGGGTGGGCGAGGGAATCATGCTGACCCACCGCGCCCGGCGCATCGCGCCGCCCGAGCGCCTTGGGTTCATGCACTGACGGCACAAATCTGTCCGAATCGTCATCCCGGCGGAGGCCGGGATCTCGCCGGTGCGTGAGGTTGCAAGGGCGAGATCCCGGCCTCCGCCGGGATGACGGTCTGGCTTGAGATGGCGGAAAAGCGCCGAATAACCGGGGTTGCACGCCGCTTTCTTTCTTCCCATAACTCGGCGTCCAAATTTGGGGCGGTCGCATCAGGGGAGAGAGCGAACCGGCAACAATAAGTCGGACGTGCTCGACTGCTATCTTCTGCGTCGCCCTTCTCATGGGAAGGAAGCAACACGCATGAATCCGGTTTTGATCGCGATAGCGTGCGGCCTTTTGGCTGTGCTCTATGGATTCATTACCTCGCGGCAGGTGCTCAGCGCCTCCGCCGGTAATGAGAAGATGCAGGAAATCGCCGGCGCCATCCAGGAAGGCGCCAAAGCCTATCTGGGCCGCCAATATCGAACCATCGCCATCGTCGGTGTCGTCGTCGCCATTCTCGTAGGCTATTTTCTCGGCCCGATCTCGGCGACGGGCTTCGTGATCGGCGCTGTCCTGTCGGGCGTCGCGGGTTTCGTCGGCATGAATATTTCGGTCAAGGCCAACGTCCGCACCGCGGCGGCGGCGCAGACCGGGCTGCAGGCGGGCCTCACCATGGCGTTCCGCGCCGGCGCGATCACTGGCATGCTGGTGGCGGGCCTCGCTTTGCTCGCGATCTCGGTCTTCTTCTGGTATCTGACCGGTCCCGGCGGTTACACCGTCGGCGGTGAGGATCGCACCGTCGTCGACGCGCTGGTCGCGCTGGCCTTTGGCGCCTCGCTGATCTCGATCTTCGCGCGCCTTGGCGGCGGAATCTTCACCAAGGCGGCCGACGTCGGCGCTGACCTTGTCGGCAAGGTCGAAGCGGGCATTCCCGAAGACGATCCGCGCAACCCCGCGGTGATCGCCGATAACGTCGGCGACAATGTCGGCGACTGTGCGGGCATGGCTGCGGATCTCTTCGAGACCTATGTCGTCACCGTCGGTGCGACGATGGTGCTGATCGCGCTGCTGCTGAAGGGTGCAGGCGACGCGCTCGTCCCGCTGATGAGCCTGCCGCTCCTGATCGGCGGCGTGTGCATCATCACCTCGATCATCGGCACTTACTTTGTCCGCCTTGGATCGTCGAACAATGTCATGGGCGCGATGTACAAGGGCTTCCTCGTCACCGCGATCCTCTCGATCCCGGCGATCTGGTTCTCGACCCAATATGCGCTCGGCGATATGAACGCCGAAATCGCGGGCACCGGCTTCAACGGCAGCGACCTTTTCTATTGCTCGCTTCTCGGCCTCGCGATCACCGGGCTGATCATCTGGATCACCGAATATTACACCGGCACCAACTATCGCCCGGTGCGCAGCATCGCCAAGGCTTCGGAAACGGGCCACGGCACCAATGTGATCCAGGGCCTGGCCATCAGCCTTGAATCGACCGCGCTGCCGACGCTCGTCATCTGCGTCGGTATCATCGTCGCCTATCAGGTCGCTGGCATCATCGGCATCGCCTTCGGCGCCACCGCGATGCTCGCGCTCGCGGGCATGGTTGTCGCGCTCGACGCCTATGGCCCCGTCACCGACAACGCCGGCGGCATCGCCGAGATGGCGGGCCTCGACGACAGCGTGCGCGAAAAGACCGACCTGCTCGACGCCGTGGGCAACACGACCAAGGCGGTGACCAAGGGCTATGCCATCGGGTCGGCGGGCCTCGCGGCGTTAGTGCTCTTCGGCACCTATACCGCCGACATCGCCGAATATTCGGCGAAACTCGGCATCGATGCGCCGCTGACCTTCTCGCTCTCGTCGCCCTATGTCATCGTCGGGCTGTTGCTCGGTGCGCTGCTGCCCTATCTCTTCGGTGCGCTCGGCATGACCGCCGTCGGCAAGGCGGCGGGCGACGTGGTGAAGGACGTCCGCGACCAGTTCGCGAACAACAAGGGCATCATGGACGGCACCAGCCGTCCCGACTACGCCCGCACCGTCGATCTGGTGACGAAGGCGGCGATCAAGGAAATGGTGATCCCGTCGCTGCTTCCGGTGCTCGCGCCGATCGTCGTCTATTTCGTGATCCGCGGCGTCGCGGGGCCGGCTGAGGCGCTCGAGGCGCTCGGCGCGCTCCTGCTCGGCGTGATCGTCGGCGGGCTGTTCGTCGCCATCTCGATGACCTCAGGCGGCGGCGCGTGGGATAACGCCAAGAAATATATCGAGGACGGCAACCACGGCGGCAAGGGCAGCGAAGCCCACAAGGCCGCGGTCACCGGCGACACCGTCGGCGATCCCTACAAGGACACCGCGGGGCCTGCCGTGAACCCGATGATCAAGATCACCAACATCGTCGCGATCCTGCTCCTCGCGGCACTGGCGCACGGCGCGGCGTAGGTCGCGCTGTCTCCGGGTAAAATGAAGAGCCCCGCCGGAGCGATCCGGCGGGGCTTTTTGTGGGTGGTGAGGGGACGTTGCTATCCCGCCTTCGTCATTCCCCGCGAAAGCGGGAACCCAGCGAGCCAGCGTAGCCACTGGGTTCCCGCTTTCGCGGGGAATGACGAAGAAAGGGAATGGCGACTGTCGGCCACCAGCCGCCAATCAGGACGCCGACGTCGCTTTCATCTGCCGCGCATAGCCTGCCTGCACCATGGCGCTCATCCGGTCGAACAGCGCATCGGGATCGCTGCGGCGAAGGTCCGCAATCGCAGCCTCGGCGCCTTCGGCGACGACGAGTTCGCGCGTGCCCGCATCGACCGCGGCGAGCATCTGCGCGGCGGCATCGTCGGGCGACAGGCCATTGTCGATCGCGGTGTCGCTTTCCCCGCGGACGCTGCCGTCGGCGTTGAGCGCGTTGCGGCTGACGTTGGTGCGCACCGATCCCGGCGCGACGACGAGGACTTTCAGTCCCAGATGCTCATTCTCGGCGCGGACGGCATCATGATAGCCGATGATGCCGTGCTTTGCGGCCGAATAGGCGCTGCGAAGCGGCACGCCCGCGATGCCCGCGACGCTCGATATGGCGATGATCTGTCCGCCGCCGGCACCGATCATGCGCGGCAGGAGTTGCTGGGTGAGGGCGATAGGCGCGAGCAGGTCGACACCGATGATCTGCTGGTAGACCGAAAAGTCGGTCTCGATCGCGAGGCTGCGCTGCGAGATGCCGGCGTTGTTGACGAGCCCGTCGACGCGACCCCGCCACGACCACGCTTGCCCGGCGATGGCGGGAAGGGCGGCATAATCGGTCGCCTCAAACGGCAGGACCAGCGTCTCGCTGCCGCAGTCGGCGGCGACGGCCTCGAGCGCGGCGACGTTGCGACCCGACAGGATCAGCTTTGCTCCGCGTGCCGCGAGACCCTTTGCCAACGCTGCACCGATGCCCGACGACGCCCCCGTCACCCACCAGACTTGATCCTTCATACCGTATCCCTATCTGTCGTTTCGTTGCAACCTGAAACGGGTGCGAGGAGCCGTCAAGGTGCCGACCGACGCATTTCCGTGCGGGGCTGGCAATTTTGTTGCGAATCTGTTATAATAAATATCAACACGCCGACACTGTGCCTCTTCCCGCCGCCGGGCTGGGGCATCCTTGGCGTTTCCGATGGAGCCACATCCCTTGTCACTCTGATTGGCTAGCGCCGCCCTGACAGCCCGATCCCCCTCCCGCAGAGGGCCGGATATACCGCTGTTCACGCGCTTCCCCGTCCACCGGCAAGGCCAATGAAAGGAACTTGAATGTCCGCAAGCACCCCCGTCTTCGAAGTCGGTGATTATGTCGTTTACCCGAAACATGGCGTGGGGCGCGTCATAGAGCTGCAGAAATCCGAAATCGCCGGTATGCAGCTGGAACTCTATGTCCTCCGCTTCGAAAAGGAAAAGATGACGCTTCGCGTTCCGACCAACAAGGCCGAAGGCGTCGGCATGCGCAAGCTGTCGTCGGACAAGACGCTGAAGGAAGCGCTGCAGGTCCTGACCACCAAGCCGAAGGTGAAGCGCACCATGTGGTCGCGCCGCGCGCAGGAATATGAAGCGAAGATCAATTCGGGCGACCTCGTGTCGATCGCCGAAGTGACCCGCGACCTGTTCCGCGCCGACGACCAGCCCGAGCAGAGCTATTCGGAACGCCAGATCTTCGAAGCGGCATCGAGCCGCCTTGCGCGCGAATTGGCGGCAATGGAAGAAAGCGACGAAAAGACGGCGCAGGCGAAGATCCTCCAGATCCTCAACGAGCATGCGCCGCTTTACTACGCCGAAAAGGTTTGATCGCGTCCACTGCGATGAAGGAAAGGGCGGTCTGGTAGGGCCGCCCTTTTTCGTTTGCCCCTCTCCCCTTGGGGGAGAGGGTAGCGAGACTTGCGAACTTGTTCGCTAGCGGGTGAGGGCCCGTTGCATCAAGGGGAGGCCCTCACCCAGCTCTGGCTAGGCGGCGAGCCGCCAAGCCTCCGCATCCCTTTCCCAAGGGGAGAGGGAATCAGGGATAGGTCGCCCCGACGAAATAGAGCCCGTCGGGCGGGGCGTTGAGGCCGAGCGCGCTGCGGTCGGCGGCATCGAGCGCCGCCTTCAGGTCGTGCGCCGACCATTTGCCATGACCGACGAGCGTGAGGCAGCCGACCATCGAGCGCACCTGATGGTGGAGGAAGCTGCGCGCCGCAGCTGCGACGATTACCTCGTCGCCGTGGCGGCTGACGCTGAGCTTGTCGAGCGTCTTCACCGGGCTTTGCGACTGGCAATGCGCCGAGCGAAAGGTGGTGAAATCGTGGAGGCCGATCAGCTGCTGCGCCGCCGCATGCATCGCGTCGGTGTCGAGCGGACGCGCGACCTGCCACGACAATCCCTTGTCCCACGTCAGCGGCGCGCGGCGGTTGACGATGCGGTACTCATACGACCGGCCGATGCAGGCGAAGCGCGCGTGCCAGTCGTCGGGAACGATCTCGCACCCGACGACCGCGACGGGGGCGGGACGGAGCTGCGCGTTGAGCGCTTCGGTCAGCTTGAACGAGGTCAGGGGCTTTTCTATGTCGACATGCGCGCGCATCGCGATCGCATGGACACCCGCGTCGGTACGCCCCGCGCTGAACACCTGCACATCCTCGGCGGTGAAGCGGTGGATCGCTTCCTCGATAACCTGCTGGACGCTGGGGCCATGCGCCTGCCGCTGCCAGCCCATATAGGGGCGGCCGTCATACTCGATGGTGAGGGCAAATCTTGTCATCGCCGCCCCTTAGCCGTTCGTGTCGAGCGAAGTCGAGACACGCCGAAGGCATGGGCTACCGATGGGCATCTCGACTTCGCTCGATGCGAACGGAATTAGGCTAGCCGCGTGCCTTTCGGGATCGCGCGGCCGCGCAGCAGTTCGGCGGCGTCCATCGCAGGCTTGCCCGCGCGCTGGATACGCGTCGCGCGGATTGCGCCGGGGTTGCATGCTATGGCGAGCGCATCGTCGAGCGTGACGCCGGGCGCGGCGCCCGCGACCGTGTCGGCGGGATGGATAACCTCGGCGGCGAGAATCTTGTAGCGCTCGCTATCGAGTTCAAAAAAGGCACCCGGCATTGGATTGAACGCGCGCACCTGCCGCTCGACCTGCACCGCGCTCGTCAGGAAATCGAGCCGCGCCTCGCTCTTGTCGATCTTCGCCGCATAGGTGACGCCTTCCTCGGGCTGCGGCGCGGGCGGAAAGGCATGGAGGTCGCTCAGTACGCGCCGCATCATCAGCGCGCCCATCTCGGCGAGCTCGTGCGTCAGCACGCCCGCGCTCTTGCGCCCCATCGGCGTCGTTTCGATGAGCCGCATCGCGCCGGTGTCGAGCCCCGCGTCCATCTGCATGATCGTCACGCCCGTCTCGGTATCGCCCGCGAGAATCGCGCGCTGCACCGGTGCCGCGCCGCGCCAGCGCGGCAGGATTGAGCCATGGACGTTGAGGCAGCCTTCGCGCGGCGCATCGAGAATCGCCTGCGGCAGGATCAGGCCGTAGGCCGCGACGACCGCAGCATCGAGATCGAACGCGGCGAATTCGGCCTGGGCTTCTTCGCTCTTCAGGCTCTTCGGCGTGCGGACGGACAGGCCGTGCTCTTCGGCCCAGACCTGCACCGGACTTTTCTGCAATTTCTTGCCGCGCTGCGCGGGGCGGGGGGGCTGGCTGTAAACGGCCACGATCTCGTGCCCCGCCGCGTGGAGTGCGGCGAGCGTCGGTACCGCAAAGGGCGGCGTTCCCATGAAGGCGATGCGCATTGTCATTTCTCGCGCGCCGCTTAAGACCATCCGTCATGGCATCGCAAGAGATTGAAGCGCTCGTCCAGCAACTCGCCCGCCTGCCGGGGCTCGGCCCGCGTTCGGCGCGGCGCGCGGTGCTGCACCTGATGAAGAAGCGCGAGAGCAGCTTCGTGCCGCTGCTCGCGGCGCTCCAGACCGTGTCCGACCGGCTCGTTACCTGCACCATCTGCGGCAATGTCGACACGCAGGACCCCTGCGCGATCTGCGCCGACCCGCGCCGCGATGCGCGCAGCCTGTGCGTTGTCGAGGAAGTCTCCGACCTCTGGGCGCTCGACAAGTCGCGACTCTTTCCCGGCAAATATCATGTGCTCGGCGGGCGGCTGTCGGCGCTGGAGGGCGTGCGTCCGCAGGACCTCAGCATCGATGCATTGGTCGCGCGCGTCGCCGCGGGCGGAATCGACGAGGTCGTCCTCGCGATGAACGCGACGCTGGAGGGGCAGACGACCGCGCATTATCTGGCGGAGCGGCTCGAGAGCTATCCGGTGCGGCTGACGCAGCTCGCGCATGGTCTGCCGGTGGGCGGCGAGCTTGATTATCTGGATGAGGGCACGCTGGCGCAGGCGCTGAGAGCACGGCGGCCGGTGGGTTGACGCGGGGCTTTCGAGTTCATACCTGCACGCCATGGCCATCCTACCCATCATAGAAACCCCGGATCCCCGGCTGCGCGTCGTTTCGAAGCCCGTCGAAAAATTCGATGCCGAACTGAAGACGCTGGTCGCCGACATGTTCGAGACGATGTACGACGCGCCCGGTATCGGGCTCGCCGCGATCCAGGTCGGGGTGGCGAAGCGCATTCTCGTCATCGACCTGCAGGAAGCCGATCCCGAGGACCCCGAGGGCAAGAAGGTGATCCGCGAGCCGCGCGTTTTCATCAATCCCGTCTTCTCCGACGAGAGCGAGGAGCATAGCGTCTATCAGGAAGGCTGCCTGTCGGTCCCCGAGCAATATGCCGAGGTGACGCGCCCTGCCGAGGTTACGGTCGACTGGCAGGACGAGGACGGCAAGCATCATCGGGAACGCATGACCGGGCTGATGGCGACGTGCATCCAGCACGAGCACGACCACCTCGAAGGCATCCTCTTCATCGACCATTTGTCGCGACTCAAGCGCGAAATGGTGCTGAAGAAGCTCGCGAAGCTGCGCAAGGCGGCCTGAACGACATCGCAGACAAAAGAAGCCCCGGTGAGAGCCGGGGTTTCTTTTTTGTCTGCGATGTCGCGGCCGGGATTATCCCGCCTTCGCAACACCCACCATCGCGGGACGCAGCAGCCGGTCCTTCATCATATAGCCCGCCTGCATTTCCTGCACGATCGTGCCCGGCGTCTTGTCGCTCGGGATTTCGAGCATCGCCTGATGCTGGTTCGGGTCGAGCGGCAGGCCGATCGCGGCGATGCGCGTGATGCCGTTGCGTTCGAAGACGCTGAGCAGTTCGCGCTCGGTCGCCTCGAGTCCGGTGATCAGCGGCTTGATGCCCTCGTCGGCGCGCTGTTCGTCGCTGAGCGCGGCGAGTGCGCGGCCGAGATTGTCGGCGACCGACAGGATATCGCGCGCGAATTTGGTCGACGCATAGGCGTGTGCGTCGGCGATTTCCTTGTCCTTGCGGCGCGTGACATTCTGCGTCTCGGCGCGCGCGTAGAGCAGGTCCTGCTGGAGCGCGGCGACCTGTTCGGCGAGCTGCGCCAGCTCTTCATTCTCACCCTGTGCAGGCGCTGCACCTTCGGCGGTTTCGGTTTCGGGATTCGCGCCGTCGTCGACCGGCGTGTCGTTTTCAATGTTCGTCATAAACCTATCGTATCAGTCTGGAGAGCGATTGTGCGGTGAAATCCACCATGGGAACGATGCGGGCATAGTTCAAGCGCGTCGGGCCGATGACCCCGACCACGCCGACGACGCGCCCGTCCGATCCGCGATAGGGCGCCGCTATCACGGACGAGCCCGAAAGCGAGAATAATTTATTCTCCGACCCGATGAAAATGCGGGTTGCGGCGCCCTCGCGTGCGCTGTCGAGCAACTGCGCGATATCCTGCTTGGTTTCGAGTTCGTCGAGCAGCTGGCGCACACGGTCGAGGTCGCCGACCGCGCTCTCGTCGAGCAGATTCGCCTGCCCGCGCACGATCAGCACCGGCCGGTCGGCGCCGTCGGACGACCAGACCGCGAGGCCGCGCGAGACCAGATCCTGCGCCGCGCGGTCGATCGCGATGCGTTCGGCCTCGATCTCTTGGCGCACGCGCGCCATCGCTTCGGTGAGTGTCAGGCCCGACAGCGCCGCGCTGATATAGTTGCCTGCCTCGACCAGCGCTGACGGGTTCAGCCCCGCGGGAATGTCGATTACGCGATTCTCGACCGCGCCGTCGCCCGCGACGAGTACGACGAGCGACTGGTTCGCCGACAAGGGCACGAAGGCGAGCTGTTTGAGCACGCGCTCGTGCTTGGGAACGAGAATGAGGCCCGCACAGGCCGACAGTCCCGACAGCGCCGCCGTCGCTTGCGCGAGCGCGCTTTCGATCGGGCCGGCTTCAGACAGGCTCGCCTCGATCTGCGCGCGGTCTTCTGCGCTGGGTTCGGCGACCTGCATCATCCCGTCGACGAAAAGGCGGAGGCCCTGTTCGGTCGGCAGGCGCCCGGCGCTGGTGTGCGGGCTGGCGAGCAGGCCGAACTCCTCCAGATCCTGCATCACATTGCGGATCGAGGCGGGCGACAGGTTCAGCGTCGCGAGCTTCGACAGCGTGCGCGAGCCGACCGGCTGACCGGTTTCGAGATAGGCGTCGACGACCAGCCGGAACACGTCGCGCGCGCGCGTGGTGAGTTCGGTGATCGGCGGTGTCGTCATGCGATGGATTTAGGGATGGCGGGGGGCGGGGGCAAGCACTGCGGCGCCGTCATTGCGAGGAGCGTAGCGACGAAGCGATCTCCAGCTATCGCCGGCAAAGACCGGTGGCTGGAGGTTGCTTCGCCCCGCTCGCAATGACAGCGTTTGCGCTTGCGTCGCTTGACCGCTAAGCGCGCCACCACACAGCCACAGGAGATACCAGATATGCGCCCTTCCGGCCGCGCGGCAGACCAGATGCGCCCCATCGCCATCGAAACCGAATATACCATCCACGCCGAGGGTAGCGTGCTCGTCAGCTTCGGCAACACCAAGGTGCTGGTGACCGCGAGCGTCGACGAGAAGGTGCCGTCGTGGATGCGCGGCAAGGGTGCGGGGTGGGTGACCGCCGAATATGGCATGCTGCCCCGCGCGACGCACACGCGCGGCAGCCGCGAGGCGGCGAAGGGCAAGCAGTCGGGGCGGACGCAGGAAATCCAGCGGCTTATCGGGCGGTCCTTGCGCGCCGTCGTCGACATGAAGAAACTCGGCGAGCGCCAGATCATCATCGATTGCGACGTGATCCAGGCCGACGGCGGCACGCGCACCGCCTCGATCTCGGGCGCGTGGGTGGCGATGCGGCTCGCGGTCGACAAGCTGCTTGCGGCGAAGACGATCGCCGAGGATCCGATCGAGGACAAGGTCGCCGCGATCTCCTGCGGCATCTATCAGGACACGCCCGTGCTCGACCTCGATTATGACGAGGATTCGACCGCCGAGGCCGACGGCAATTTCGTGCTGACTGGCAAGGGCCAGATCGTCGAGGTGCAGGCAAGCGCCGAGGGCGCGACCTATGACGAGGAGGGCCTGCTGCGCCTGCTCCGCCTCGCGCGCATAGGCTGCGGTGAGATTTTCGCGGCGCAGGACGTCGCGACGGGCAGGGCGACGGGGCGCTGAGATGACGCGCAAGCTCATCCCCGGCAAGCTCGTGATCGCGAGCCACAATGCAGGCAAGGTGCGTGAAATCCGTGCGCTGCTCGAGCCCTATGGGGTCGAGCCCGTGTCGGCGGGCGACTTGGGGCTTCCCGAACCCGACGAGACGGGGAAGACGTTCCGCGAGAATGCGCTGCTGAAGGCGCATGCGAGCGCGTCGGCGGCGGGGCTGCCCGCCCTTGCCGATGACAGCGGGCTCGAGGTCGCCGCGCTCTGCGGCCGGCCTGGGGTCTACACCGCCGACTGGGCCGAACGGCAGTGGTTCGAGGGCAATCCGGGCCGCGACTGGTATATGGCGATGGGCAAGGTCGAAGGCCTGCTGGCCGAGCAGGGGCCGGACGTCGACCGGAGCGCCTGTTTCGTCTGCACCCTCGCGCTCGCCTGGCCCGATGGCCATGCCGAGGTTTTCGAGGGCAGGGCGGAGGGTAGCCTGACCTGGCCGCCGCGCGGCAATTTGGGGTTCGGTTATGATCCGGTCTTCGTTCCGACCGGTAAGGCGCTGACTTATGCTGAAATTGACCCGGTCGAGAAGCATGCGATCAGTCACCGGGCCGACGCCTTTGCCAAGCTGGTGGCGGGGGCGTTTGACCCGCGGTAATTTTACCCGGGCGATATTGACCTTTATTTTATCCGGGTATAAATGGTGGCATGACTTATGACCATGCCACCGTCACCGCCTTCCTCGGCGATATGCAGCTCGCCTCCGGAAGCCGCGAAACCGTCACGCGCACACTCGAGGATCGCTATCCCGCCGATCTCGGCGCGATCCTCGTTTTCGACGATGCGACCGGCCGCCCTGCCGACCTCGACTATTGGGACGCGGCCAGGGCGATGCCCGCGCCATCGGCGGGGCGGCCGCGGCTGGGCGTGAAGGCGCGCGAGGTCACCTTGCTGCCGCGCCATTGGGACTGGCTCGCCGCGCAGCCGGGCGGCGCGTCGGCGGCGCTGCGCCAGCTGGTCGAGGCCGCGAGCAAG
>CBJKNR010000062.1:0-12070 GCA_966417555.1 uncultured Sphingopyxis sp. | reverse complement strand
GTGTGCGCGACGCCCGGGGAGGGCCGCTGTGGCGCCAAGGGCGGCGGCGAGCTCGGCTATGGCCCCGACGATGTTTTCCTGATCATCAACCCTTTCTTCCACAGCTTCGGCTACAAGGCGGGCTGGCTTGTTGCGCTGATGCACGGCGCGACCGTGCTGCCGCACGCGGTATTCGAAACCGGACGGGTGCTGAGGCGGATCGAGACTGAGCGCGTGACGCTGCTGCCGGGGCCGCCGACGATTTTCCAGAGCCTGCTCGCCGGGCCTTGGCGCGACCATGACCTCTCCTCGCTGCGCCTCTCGATCACCGGCGCGGCGTCGGTGCCGGTGACGCTGATCGAGGAGATGCGCGGCAAGCTCGGTATCGACGTCGTGCTCACCGCCTATGGGCTCACCGAGACGTGCGGCGTCGTCACGATGTGCAGCGCCGACGACGATGTCGCGACCGTCGCCAATACCGCCGGGCGGCCGCTCGCCGGGATCGAGGTCCGGCTCGTCGACCGCGACGGGCAGGACGTTGTGCCGGGCGAGGCGGGCGAGCTGCTCGTGCGCGGCCCCAATGTGATGCGCGGCTATTTCAACGATCCGGCTGCGACCGCGGCCGCGATCGATGCCGAAGGCTGGCTCAGCACCGGCGACATCGCGGTGCGCGACGGCCGCGGCAATGTGAAGATCACCGACCGCGCGAAGGACATCTTCATCGTCGGCGGCTTCAACGCCTATCCCGCAGAGATCGAAGGGCTGCTCGCGGCGCACCCGGCGGTGCTGCAATCGGCGGTGATCGGGGTTCCCGACGACCGGCTCGGCGAGGTGCCGATGGCGTTCGTCGTGCTGCGGCCGGGCGCGGTGGCGTCGGCGGAGGAGATCGTCGCCTGGTGCCGCGACAATATGGCGAACTACAAGGTACCCCGGCGCGTCGAGATACGCGATACGCTGCCGATGAACGCGGCGGGCAAGGTGCAGAAATTCCTGCTCCGGGGGTGACCGGTTTCGACTGGTGGCCGCGGCCCTTTTGCCGTCACCCCGGGCTTGACCCGGGGTTCCGCTTGAAGTCGAAGCCCGCTCTCGCGTCTTTAAAGCGGGATCCCGGCTCAAGTCCGGGATGACGAAGATTGGATGTGGGAACGGCAGCTTCCCGCCCAAAACAGAAAGGTCGCCCGGTCAGTGCCCGGGATAAAAACGGCTGATCGTATCGACCACGCAGGCCGGCTTTTCTTCGCCCTCGATCTCGACCGTGACGCGCACCACCGCCTGCACGCCGCCCTTGGCCTCCTCGGCCTTGACCAGTTCACCCACCCCGCGGATGCGGCTGCCCGAACGCACGGGGTTCAGGAAGCGCAGATTGTCTGTACCGACGTTGATTCCCATCGCCACGCCGCGCACCTCGATGAGGTCCGGGAGGAAGCGGTTGACGAGGCTCATCGTGAGATAGCCATGCGCGATCGTGCCGCCGAAGGGGCCGTCCTTCGCGCGCTCGGGGTCAATGTGAATCCACTGGTGGTCGTCGGTCGCCCTGGCGAACAGGTCGATGCGGTCCTGCTCGATTACCATCCATTCGGTCGGCTCGAAGCTCTCACCCACTGCGGCGAGCAACGCCTTCGGGGTGTCGAAGATGCGTGCGCTCATGCCTGCTGGCTCGACACCGACACGACTTCGCCCGCCATGTAGGAGGAAAGATCGCTCGCGAGGAAGAGCATGACGTTCGCGACCTCCCACGGTTCGGCATAGCGGCCGAAGGCTTCCTTTTCGGTCAGTTCCTCGAGCAGGCCCGGCGGGGTCACCTTCGACAGCGAGGCGTGCATCGCAAGGCTGGGCGACACCGCGTTGATGCGCACGCCATGCTCGGCCGCCTCGAGTGCCGAGCAGCGGGTGAAGGCCATCACGCCCGCCTTCGCCGCGGCATAATGCGCCTGCAATTTCTGCGCGCGCCAGCCGAGGACCGAGGCATTGTTGACGATCGCGCCCTTCTGACGCGCGTACATGTGCGGCAGCATCGCGCGCGTCATGCGAAAGACGCTGGTGAGCGTGACATCGAGCACCTTGTGCCACTGGTCGTCGGTCATCTCGACGACGGGGGCGGCACCGCCGAGGCCGGCGTTGTTGATCAGCACGTCGACATGCCCCATCGCGCCGATCGCGCCCGAAACCAGCGCCTGCACCTGCGCCTCGTCGGTGACATCGCAGACGAGGGTGCCGGGGCGCGCGAAGCCGAGCGCTGCCATCCGCTCGGCGGTCTCGCCGAGCCGGCGTTCGTGCATGTCGGAGAGGAAGAGGGTCGCGCCTTCCTCGGCGGTGCGCTGCGCGACCGCGCCGCCGATGCCGCTGCCTGCGGCGGCGGTGATCAGCACGGTCTTGCCCTTCAAAAGGCCGGTAGGGACGGGATAATCGGGTGCGGGTCGTGCCACGTGTCGCTTCCTTTACCTGAGGTCGCCGCGCGGTTCGCGCGGCAGGCCGAGCGCGCGCTCGGAGATGATGTTGCGCTGGATCTCGTTGGTGCCGCCGTAGATCGTGTCGGCGCGGCTGTAGAGGAACAGGTTCGGGAGCGCGGGGAAGGCGTAGTCATGCCCCGGAACCGTTTCGCCCGCCTGACCCAGAACGTCCATCGCGAGCTCGCCCAGATCGCGGCGCCAGGTCGCCCACTGGATCTTGTAGGTAAGTGCTGACGGGTTGAGCGTGCCGCCCTCCGCATCGGTGAGCATCCGGAGCGCGCCATAGCGCATCAGCCTGAGCCCGATTTCGGCCTTTGCGATGCGCTGGCGGATCAGCGGATTCTTCGCCTCGCCATTGGCGCGCGCCGCCGCGATCACCGCGTCGAGTTCGTTGCGGAACGCCATCTGCTGCGCGAGCGTCGAGACCCCGCGCTCGAAGCCGAGGAGACCCATCGCGACCTTCCAGCCGTCGCCGGGTTCCCCGAGGATGTTCGCGGCATCGGTGCGGGCGCCGTCGAAAAACGTCTCGTTGAACTCGGCCTCGCCGGTGATCTGGCGGATCGGACGGACGGTGACGCCGCGCTGGTCGACGGGGACGAGCAGGAAGGAGAGGCCCTTGGGTCCCTTCGATCCCTCCCCGGTGCGCGCGATCACGAAAATCCAGTCGGAAAATTGCGCGAGGCTGGTCCAGACCTTTTGCCCCTCGATCACCCACTCGTCGCCCTCGCGCCATGCCCTGGTCCGGACATTGGCGAGGTCGGATCCGGCGCAGGGTTCGGAATAGCCCTGACACCAGATTTCTTCGCCCTTCGCGATCCGGGGCAGGAAGTGCGCCTTTTGCTCGTCGCTGCCGAAGGCGAGTATGGTGGGGCCGGCCAGTTCGATGCCGATATGGTTGAGCCGCGGCGGCGCGCCCGCGCGCGCATATTCCTCGGCAAAAATCACCTGTTCGGCGAGCGTCGCGTCGCGGCCGCCATAGGCCTTGGGCCAGCCAACGCAGCTCCAGCCCGCTTCGCCCAGCCGTTTTTCCCAGTCGCGGCGGCGCTCGGGCATTTCGATGAGGCTCGTGACGCCGCGCACATCGGCGAAAGGGCCATCGAGTTCGGCCGACAGCCAAGCGGCGGCCTCGGCGCGGAAGGCTTCTTCCTGCTGGCTGAAACCGAGCTTCATGCGGCTTCGTCCAATCCGGCGAGCTGCGCGATCTGCTCGCGATGCCAGTCGGGAGTGCCGAGCAGGCCCGCATTGCTGCGCGCGCGCTTGAAATAGAGATGCGCGTCGTGCTCCCAGGTGAAGCCGATGCCGCCGTGGAGCTGGATCATCTCGCCCGCCGCATGGCTGTATGTGTCGCAGGCGAAGGCCTTGGCGGCATGGACCGCGACCTCAGCCTCGTCCGACCCTTCGTCGATCGCGCAGGCGGCCCAATAGACCGCCGAGTGCGCCTGCTCGATCGCCACCATCATGTCGGCGAGACGGTGCTTGACCGCCTGAAAGCTGCCGATCGCGCGGCCGAACTGGACGCGCTCCCGAGCATAGGCAAGGGTGCGGTCGAGGCACGCCTGCGCGCCGCCGAGTGCATCCGCGGCGATGACGAGTGCGCCCGTGCGGTGCGCTGCCGCCAGCGCCGCCTCGGGGTCGGCGAGCGATTCGACTGCGACGCCGCCGAAATCGAGCCGTGCATAGGGACGCGTCTGGTCCATGCTGGTGAGCGGGGTGACGATAAGTCCGGGTGCGTCGCGTTCGACGATCATCGCGGCGCCATCGACAGCGACAATGAACAGTTCGGCGCGCGCGCCGTGCGGGACGTGCAGCGCGGCGCCGGTAAGCGCGCCGTCGCTCGATATCGTGCCCGGCGTGGCCTCGGCGAAGCTCGCGACCAGCTCGCCCGCGGCGAGGCGGCGAAGGAGGCGTGCTCTTTGTTCGGCGTTGCCTCCCGCGAGGATCGCGGACGCGGCGAGCCCGACGCTGGCAAGCAGCGGCAGTGCCGCGACATGCTGCCCCGCCGCTTCGGCGAGGATCGCGAGCTCGACCATGCCGAGCCCGACGCCGCCCTGATCCTCGGGGATTGCGACCCCCGCGAGCCCCAGCTCGGTGGAGAAGGCTCGCCACAGCGCCTCGTCGACGCCGGTCGCGGCCATCGCGGCGCGGGTGCGCTCGCTCGTCGCCTGCTCGGCGAAGAAGGCCTTCGCCGTTTCAGCGATCATCGCCTGTTCGTCGGTGAAGGCGAAATGCACTTCAGCTGCCCCAGACCTTGCGCGGTTCGCTGCGCATCGCGAGCAGTTCGTCGACTGCGGCGCCGACTTCGACGGGCGCCCATCTGGCCTGCTTGTCGACGGTGGGGCCGAGCTTCCAGCCGTCCTCGATCGTGATGCGCCCGCCCTCGAGTTCGAGGACGCAGCCGGTGATATGCTTCGACGCCCCGGAACCGAGCCAGACGACGGTCGGCGCGATATTGTCGGGGTCCTGCGCGTCAAAGCCGGTTTCGACCGCGGCCATCTTGTCGGCGAAGGCCTGTTCGGTCATCCGCGTGCGCGCCGCGGGGGCGAGCGCGTTGGCGGTGATGCCATAACGCCCGAGCTCGGCCGCCTGCACGAGCGTCAGCGCGGCGATGCCGCCCTTGGCGGTTGAATAGGCCGCCTGCGCGATCGAGCCCTGCAGCCCCGCGCCACTGGAGGTGTTGATGATGCGCGCGTCGACGGACTTGCCGGCCTTCTGCTGGCCGCGCCAATAGTCGACCGCGTGGCGGCTGACGCAGAAATGGCCGCGCAGGTGGACGTGCATCGTCGCATCCCACTCCTCCAGCGTCGCCGAGACGAACATGCGATCGCGCACGATCCCGGCATTGTTGACGACGACATGGAGATCGCCGAACGCCGCGATCGCGGCATCGACGATGCGCTTGGCGGCGTCCCAGTCGGTGATGTCTTCATAATTGGCTATGGCGTTGCCGCCCGCAGCCTTGATCTCGGCGATCACGCCGTCGGCGGCCGAGGTGTCGCGGCCCACGCCCGACAGGCTCGTCCCGATGTCGTTGACGACGACATTTGCGCCCTCGGCCGCGAAGGCGAGCGCATAGGAGCGCCCGAGCCCGCGCGCCGCGCCGGTGATGATGACGGTTCTTCCGTCGCAGATACCCATGGGAATCAAAGCCTTTCGATGATGGTGACGTTGGCCTGGCCGCCGCCTTCGCACATGGTCTGGAGGCCATAGCGGCCGCCGGTGCGTTCGAGCGCGCCGAGCAAGGTGGTCATCAGCCGCGCGCCGGTCGCGCCGATCGGATGGCCGAGCGCAATCGCGCCGCCCTGGACATTGACCTTTTCGTGCGGCACGCCGAGCTCCTGCATCCACGCCATCGGGATGCTCGCGAAGGCCTCGTTGCATTCGAACAGGTCGATGTCGTCCACCGTCATGCCCGCCTTTTCGAGCGCATATTTCGTCGCGGGGATCGGACCGGTGAGCATCCACACCGGATTGTCGGCGCGGACCGAGAGGTGGTGGATGCGCGCGCGCGGTTTCAGCCCGTGCGCCTTCACCGCGGCCCCGCTCGCGACCAGCAGCGCTGCGGCGCCGTCGCAATTCTGGCTGGCGATGCCCGCGGTGATCACGCCGCCCTCATTGACGGTCTTCAGCGTCGCGAGCCCTTCGGGGGTCGTCTGCGGGCGGACGGTCTCGTCCTGCTCCAGCCCTCCGAAGGGCGCGATTTCGGCCTTGAACCAGCCATTGTCGATCGCGGCCTGCGCGCGACGATGCGATTCGGTGGCGAACGCCTCCATCGCCGCGCGGCCGATCTGCCATTTGGCGGCGATCATCTCGGCCGACTTGATCTGGTTGATTTCTTGCGCGCCGTAGCGCGCGTCCCAGCCCTTCGCGCCGATGAAGGGGCTGTCGAAGCCATAGGCCTGTCCCGCAACCATCGCGGCCGAGATGGGGATCGCGTTCATCGCCTGACTGCCGCCCGCGACGACGAGGTCCTGCGTGCCGCTCATCACGCCCTGTGCGGCGAAATGCACTGCCTGCTGCGACGATCCGCACTGGCGGTCGATCGTCGTGCCGGGGACATGTTCGGGAAGTCCCGCGACGAGCCACGCGGTGCGGCCGATGTCGCCCGCCTGCGGCCCGATCGTGTCGCAGCAGCCCCAGACGACATCGTCGACGAGACCCGCGTCGATGCCGGTGCGTTCGATCAGTGCCTTGATCGGATGCGCCGCGAGGTCGGCGGGATGGACGGCGGCGAGGCTGCCCTTCTTGCGCCCGATCGGGGTGCGGACGGCGTCGATGATATAGGCTTCAGCCATATTGTTGTTCCTTATGCGAAGCTGTGGCCGGGGCCGATCGGCAGCGCACCGCCGATGATGGCGGCGTCGATGCGCGCGAGGTGGAAGGCGCGGTCGCCCCATGCGCCGGACAGCGCCCACGCGCGCTTCATCCAGAAATGCAGGTCGACTTCGTAGGTGTATCCCATCGCGCCGTGGGTCTGGATCGCGGTCTCGCTCATCGCCCATGCGGCTTCGCTTGCGGCCAGCTTCGCGTGGCTGACATGGACGGGCGCGCTCGCCGCGCCTTCGGCGAGCGCCACTGCGGCGCGCTGGATCACCGGCTTGGCGAACTCGATCTTCACGACCGCGGTCGCGAGGTGATGCTTGACCGCCTGAAAGCTGCCGATCGGCTGGCCGAACTGGTTGCGGTTCCTGGCATAGTCGGTCGCCTGTTCGAGCATCGCGTCGGCGATACCGACAAGCTGCGCGGCGGCGATGAGCGCGGCATGGTCGAGTAGCGCGTCTGCCGAACCGACTTCGGTGCCTTCGGCTGCAACCGGCGCATAGAGGCGGCGGAGTGGATCGACGCTGTCGAGCAGCGTGTTTTCAGTGTTCCCCGGCGAAAGCCGGGGCCCATCGGCCCGGGTTTCCTGGACCCCGGCTTTCGCCGGGGAACACGAAGCGAGGCGCAGAGCCTTGCCTTCCGCCGACAGGATATGACTCGCGCTATCAAGGTCGGCGACCCACGGATTGACCGGATGCTGGAGCGCGACCTTGGCCTCGCCCGCGGCGATGGCAGCGAGCAGTGCCTCTTGTCCACCTGCCTTCGCGAGCAGCGGCGCGGCGACGAGCGCGGTGTCGGCGAGCGACTCGGCAACCCCCGCGCGGCCGAGTTCGGCGGCGATCAGCACTGCGTCGAGCAGCGACAGGCCGAGCCCGCCCTGCGCTTCGGGAACGAGCAGGCCGGGCAGGCCCATTTCGACGAGGCCCTGCCACACGTCGGCCGAGCGGCGGCTGTCGCTGGCATCGAGCGCGCGCAGCACTTCGGGTGTGTGGACGCCCGCCAGATAGTCGCGTACGCCCTGCGTCAGCGTCGCCTGATCTTCGGTGATCGTGAAGTCCATGCCTGCTTACCTTGGCAGGCCGAGCAGGCGCTCGGCGATGATGTTGCGCTGGATCTCGTTCGACCCGGCGTAGATCGGGCCCGAGAGCGAGAAGATATAGCCCTCGAGCCAGCCATTGAGTTGGCCGCCGTCGAGGTGGCGGAGTTCGGCCGAGGCGCCGAGCAGCTGCATCGCGGTACGATACGCGGCGCGGTCGAGTTCGGACCAGAAAATCTTGTTGAGACTCGCCTCGGCGCCGATGTGCCCGCCCGCCATGATCTTCGACGCAACGGCATAGGTGTTATAGGCATAGGCTTGCGCGTCCATCCATGCTTGCAATACCTGCTCGCGCGCGGCGGGGGGCGCCTTGGCCTCATGCTTGCGGAACAGCGCGACGAGGCGGTCGGCGGCCGCCTGAAAGCGCGCGGGTGAGCGCAGCATCAGCCCGCGCTCGAATCCCGCGGTCGCCATCGCGACGTTCCAGCCTTCGCCTTCGCCCGCGATGCGGTTTGCGACGGGCACGCGCACGTCGTCGAAGAAGAGCTCGGCAAAGCCCGGATCGCCGTGGAGCTGTCGGATCGGGCGGCGCGTGACGCCGGGAGCGTTGAGGTCGAACAGGATGAAGCTCAGCCCCTTGTGGCGCTTCGAGTCCGGGTCGGTGCGGAACAGGCCGAAGCCCCAGTCGGCGAAGCTCGCGCGGCTCGACCAGGTTTTCTGGCCGGTGATGACATAATGGTCGCCCCCAGAATCTTTGGCGCGAATGGCTTTCGACGTGATCGCCGCCATGTCTGACCCGGCATCGGGTTCGGACCACGCCTGCGCCCAGATCACCTCGCCCTTTGCCATCGGGGTCAGGAAGCGCGCCTTCTGCTCATCGGTGCCGAACTCCATCACCGTCGGGCCGAGCAGGAAGATGCCGTTCTGGTTGACGCGCAGCGGCGCCCCGGCGCGGTAATATTCCTCTTCGAAGATCAGCCACTGGATCAGGTCGAGCCCGCGCCCGCCATAGGCCTCGGGCCAAGTGACCATGCCCCAGTTGCCGCTCGCGAGTCTGCGCTCCCATTCGACATGCTGGTGATAGCCTTCCTCGCGCTCGAGCGTGACGAGCGGTTCCTTCGGGATGTTCGCCTCCATCCACGCGCGGACCTCGGCGCGGAAATCCTGTTGTTCGGGGGTGTAGGCGAGATCCATCAGAATTCGGCCGCCTTGCCCGTTTCGACGAAGGCGTCGCGCGATTTCTGGCTGTCCTCGTGCATATACATTTCGAGCGTGAAGCCCTGTTCCCAGCGATAGCCGCGGTCGACGTCGCGCGCTTCGAGCCCGTTGAGCGCTTCCTTGGCGATCACCAGCGCCTTGCGCGACTTGCCCGCGATGACGGCGGCAAAGGCGCGCGCTTCCTCGACGAGCGCGTCGCGCGGCACGATTTTCTCGACCGCGCCGAGCCGGTGCGCTTCTTCCACAGGGATATTGCCGCCGGTGAAGAAGGCCGCGCGCACCTTGTGCAGCGGCAGCATCCGCGAGAGGTGCGAGGCGCCGCCCATCGCGCCGCGATCGACTTCGGGCAGCGAGAAATAGGCGTCGGCGGCGGCGATGATCGTGTCGCTCGCGCCGCAGATGCCGATGCCGCCGCCGATCACGAATTTGTGGACCGCGACGACGACGGGCACCTCGCAGTCGCGCACTGCCTTGAAGGTCAGATAATTGCCGCGGTTGAGCAGGGTGATGCGCTCGGGATGCGCCTGCATTTCCTTGATGTCGACGCCGCCGCAGAAGCCGCGCGCGCTTTCGGCGGCGCGGATCAGCACGACATTGACCTCGGGATTGCTGCCCGCCTCGCGGATGATCGCGGGCAGACTGTTCCACGTTTCGCTGTCGAACGCGTTGACCGGCGGGACGTCGAAGACGATCTCGGCGATACGGTCCTTGATCTCGCTATGGATCGGCATGGGTCAGGCCCCTGTTGACGAGGAAGAGGAAAGCGCGGCGATCCGCGCGCGCGCGTCGCGTTCGATGCCGGCGAGCAGGTCGGCGCAGCCTGGCAAATCGTCGAGCCGCCCGGCGACGAGGCCGGTCGCCATCAGGCCGTGCTCGGGGTCGCCTTCGACCACCGCCTTCCGGATCAGCATCGGCGCCGAGGCGGCCATCATCGCCTGCGGCAGCGTGAGCCCGCCGTGGCTTGTCATGCCCTTCGCGGCCTTGAACAATTCGCCGAACGACGCGCCGGTCTGGCGCTTCATCGCGAGGCCGCTCTCGATCGCGCGGCGCCAGATGCCGAGCCCGCTCGAACGCTCGATGCGGGTCAGCAGCGTGTTCCTGATCATGCGCTGCGGCAGGCCGTCGACCTTGGTCGACACGAGAATATCGTCGGTGCCCGCCTTGACATAGCGTGCTTTGGTGAGGTCGGGGATCGGGCTTTCGCGCGTCATCAGGAAGCGCGTGCCCATCGCGATCCCGACCGCGCCGAACGCCAGCGCCGCCGCGAGCCCACGCCCGTCGCCGAAGCCGCCCGCGGCGATCACCGGCACCTTCACCGCGTCGAGCACCTGCGGCAGCAGGATCGTCGAGGCGACCGATCCGGTGTGTCCGCCGCCTTCGCCGCCCTGCACCGTGACCATATCGACGCCGAGTTGCACCATCTTCTGCGCATGCTTGACCGCACCGACGGTCGGTACGCACAGGATGCCCGCATCCCTGAACCGCCCGATCATCTTCGCGTCGGGGCCGCGCCCGAAGCTGACCGCGCGTATCCGGTCGCGGTGCTTCAGGATGATCTCGACGATCTCGGCCGCGCCGGGCTGAAACATGTGGAAATTGACGCCGAAGGGCTGCTTCGTACCCGCCTTGACCACGAGGATCGCGGCCTCGAGTTCGGCGGGCTGCATCACCGCGCCCGCGAGGAAGCCGAACGCGCCCGCCTCGCTCGACGCGATCACCAGCCCCGGCGTCGCGATCCAGCCCATCGCGGTCTGGATCACCGGCAGCCGGCAGCCGAGCCGCTCGGTCAATATCGTGGCGAGCGGGTCGGCCATCAGCCTGCGTCCTGATCCTTTTGGCCGGCATCCTTCCTGTTCGCCGCGGCCATCTTCTTGCCATCGAACCCGGCGATATAGTCGCCCTTGACCAGACTGTTGTTCGCATGCGCGAAATGATGATAGCCGAACGCCGCGTCGATCCCGGCATTCTTGCCCGCCAGCGTCTCCATATGGTTGCACGCCTGCTTCGCGAGCTGGAGCGCGAGGCGCGGCTGGGTCGCGAGCCGTTCGGCGATGCGGTTCACCTCGTCGGCGAGGTCGGCGCGCGGCACGACGCGGTTGACCATCCCGGCCTCGCGCGCGCGCTCGGCGCTCATCCGTTCGCCGAGGAACAGGAATTCCTTCGCCCGCCGGACATTGAGTTCATGGCAATGCGCGAAATATTCGAGCCCCGGAAAGCCCATCTGCAGCACGGGGTCCTGAAAGAAGGCGTCGTCCGAGGCGATGATCAGGTCGCATACCCACGCGAGCATCAGCCCGCCCGCGATGCAGCCGCCGTGGACCTGCGCGATCGTCGGCTTGGGAATATCCCGCCACCTTTTGCACATGCCGAGATATTGCTCATGCTCGCGCGCATAGGCCTTTTCGGCGCCCGCCTTGGTCGAATGATCGTACCACATCAGCCGGCGCTCGACCGGCGAATGAAAGTCGCGCCCCGGCGTGCCGATGTCATGGCCGGCGCTGAAATGCCTGGCGTCGGACTTCAGCACGATGACCTTGACCGCATCGTCGTCGACCGCGCGAAAGAAGGCGTCGTCGAGCGCATAGGTCATCTGGCTGTTCTGGGCATTGTGATATTGCGGGCGGTTGAGCGTCACCCACGCAATGCCGTCGGCAGCCTCATAGAGGACCGGTGTATCGGTCTCATAGACCGGCGTCTCGTCGACCCGCGGAACCAGCCCGTCATTCTGATCGCTCATGGCTCAGCTCCTCTTGCCCGCGGGGTTATCCTTGAGCACCGTCGCACGCAGATTGTGCGGATCGAGCCGCGCGATGATCGCGAGCTGCCTGGCGGTCGGGGCAGGGGTTTCCGCAATCCCGGACGCGGTTTCGAGCGCGAAACCCGTCGCTTCCTGCACCTGATCGAAGGTCACGCCCGGATGCAGCATCACGACGCGGATCGCATGGTCCTTGCCGCCGAAATCCATCACGCAAAGGTCGGTGACGATCAGCCGCAGGTCGACGCGGCTGAAATTCACGCCGGGCGCGCGGCGCGCGGGCTGAGGCTGCAGACAGTTGCGGATGTCACCCGT
>CBJKNR010000061.1:0-12192 GCA_966417555.1 uncultured Sphingopyxis sp. | reverse complement strand
GGCGTATCGATCCGCGGCGCCTCCCAGCGCGCGACCTCGCCCTCGCCCGCTTCGAGCAGGCGATCGACGACCGCCTCGCCCGCGGCATGGCCGCCCTTGACGAGCAGCGAGCAGCCGTGCGCGAGCACCGCCTCCTCGCCGCCGAGCGCTTCGAGTTCGGGCAGGTTGGGCGTTGCGACCATCGCGCGATCGAGCAAGGTCTTGAACGCCGCGATCGTCGCCGCGTCGGCGAGCACCGATCCACTCGACGCGATCATCACGGGATCGAACACCAGCGCCGCCTGCGCGAGATCGGGCTGCGCCAGCCGCTCGGCGACCGCCGCGGCGGTTTCGGCGCTGCCGATCATACCGATCTTGACCGCATCGACCCCGATGTCGGACGCGACGCTGTCGATCTGGGCGAGCACCATCTTGGTCGGCACCGGATGCACCGCCTGCACCCCCAGCGTATTCTGCGCCGTGATCGCGGTGATCGCGGTCATCGCATGGCCGCCGAGCATCGTGACCGTCTTGATGTCGGCCTGGATGCCCGCACCGCCGCCGCTGTCCGACCCGGCGATAATCAATACGCGCGCGGTCACCCCCTGTATTTCCGCTCCGTCGAGGCCGGGAATTTCGCCAGCGCCGCGCCCTCGCGCAGCGGCCGGTCGAGCAGGTCGCCGCCGCAATTGGGGCAGATCTCGTCGAGCTTGTCGGCGCAGTTCGCACAGAAGGTGCACTCGAACGAGCAGATGAAGGCGCCGTGAAGGTTGGCCGGCAGGTCGCGGCCGCACTTTTCGCAATCGGGTCGCATTTCAAGCATGGTAGATCTCTTTCAGTTCTCAAAAAAATGGTCAGGCGGCCGCCGCGCGCACCGCGTCGCAGATCATGTCGACGACCTGCTCGACCTGCCCGGCATCGTCGCCCTCGGCCATCACGCGGATCAGCGGCTCGGTCCCCGACGGACGGATGACAAGACGTCCTCGGCCGTTGAGCGTCGCCTCGCCTTCGGCGATCGCGGCCATCACATCCTTGTGCTCGAGCGGCTTCCCGCCCGCAAAGCGGACATTCTTCAAAAGCTGCGGCACCGGGTCGAACTGGTGCAGCAAGTCGCTCGCGGGTTTGCCGCCCGCCACAAGTTCGGCGAGCACCTGCAGCGCCGCGAGCGTGCCGTCGCCGGTCGTCGCATGGTCCGACAGGATCATATGCCCCGACTGTTCGCCGCCGACGTTGAAGCCGCCTTCCTTCATCCGCTCGAGGACATAGCGGTCGCCGACCCTGGTGCGTTCGAGCCGCAGCCCCTCGCCTTCGAGGAAACGCTCGAGGCCGAGGTTCGACATCACCGTCGCGACGACGCCCCCGCCCTTGAGCCGGCCTTGTCTCGCCCAGCTCGCACCGATCAGCCCCATGATCTGGTCGCCGTCGACGATCGTCCCCTTTTCGTCGACAACGATCAGCCGGTCGGCGTCGCCGTCGAGCGCGATGCCGATGTCGGCGCCGCTCGCGACGACGCTTTCCTGCAACAGCGCGGGCGCGGTCGATCCGCATTTGTTGTTGATGTTGGTTCCATTGGGCTCGACGCCGATCGCGACGACGTCGGCGCCCAGCTCCCAGAACACCGTTGGCGCGCTGTTGTACGCCGCGCCATTGGCGCAATCGAGCACGATGCGCAGCCCGTCGAGACGGACCGATTCGGGCAGGCTCTGCTTCACCGCGTGGATATAGCGGCCGCGGGCGTCGTCGATGCGTTTCGCGCGCCCGATGTGCGGCGCATCGGCCAGCTTCGGCTCCTCGGTCAGCAGGCGCTCGATCTGCGCCTCGTCCTCGTCGGACAATTTATATCCGTCGGGGCCGAACAGCTTGATCCCGTTGTCGTGATAGGGATTGTGGCTCGCCGAGATCATCACGCCGAGGTCGGCGCGCATCGAGCGCGTCAGCATCGCGATCGCCGGGGTCGGCATCGGACCGACCTGCACGACATCCATGCCGACGCTGGTGAAGCCCGCGACGAGCGCATTTTCGAGCATATAGCCCGACAATCGCGTATCCTTGCCGATCACGACGCGATGCTTGTGGTCGCCGCGCAGGAAATGCGCCCCCGCTGCCATGCCGACGCGCATGGCGACCTCCGCCGTCATCGGGGCCTCGTTGGTCAGCCCGCGAATCCCGTCGGTTCCGAAAAACTTGCGCATGTTCCCTCTGCTACCTAATCCGGTGGCAGCAAAGCCTGCCCCGGCACCCACGGGATGGCCCCCGCGGAGCATTTCCCGGCCCAAAAACCGGTTCCCGTTTCTTACGGGAGATGCTCTAAGTCACCCAATTTTGCTTGGCAAGCAGGCCAGAAAAAACGCCGGGAGAATCCGCTTTGAAATCCGCTTGGTTCATTCTCTCGGCGCTCGTCGCCGGCATGCTGCTCGGCGTGGGGGTCGAGATGATCTCGGTCGAATGGGGCACGGCATCGCTGCCCTATATCGAATGGATCGGCCTGCTGTGGCTCAACGCGCTCAAGATGACGATCATCCCGCTGATCGTCGCGCTGCTGATCACCGGCATTACCGCCACTGCCGATGCCGCGCGGGCGGGCAAGCTGGCGGGCCGTGCGGTCGCGATCTTCGTCGGCGCAAATCTGCTCGCCGGGCTGATGACCCTGCTCGTGTTGCCGCTCCTGCTTCGCGCCTTTCCGATGTCCGCCGCGGCGGCGCAGGGATTGCGCCACGGGCTCGGCGGCTCGACCGAAGCCGTGCCGTCGCCGACCTTCACCGATTTCATTCTCGGCCTTATTCCGACCAATCCGATCGCGGCGGCCGCCGAAACATCGATTCTGCCGCTGATCGTCTTCACGACCATTTTCGCCTTTGCGATCGGCCGCATCGGCAATGCGGAACGCGCGACACTGTCGAGCTTCTTCAAGGCGCTCGGCGATGCGATGCTCGTCGTCATCGGCTGGGTTCTCGCGCTCGCGCCGCTCGGTGTGTTCGCGCTGGGCTATGCGCTGGCGATCAAGGCCGGCGTCGCCGCCTTCGGTGGCCTCGTCCATTATGTGCTGATGCTTTCGGCGATCGGCGTCTGCACGATCCTCCTCGGGCTGCTGCTCGCCGTGTTCGTCGTCGGCGTGCCCTTGCCGCGCTTTGTCCGGGCGATGGTGCCGACCTTCGCGGTCGCGATCAGCACCCAAAGCTCGCTCGCCAGCCTGCCCGCGATGCTCAAATCCTCGGCCGACCTCGGCGTCGACCCGAAAAAGGCCGACATCGTCCTGCCCCTCGCGGTCGCACTGTTCCGCTTCACCAGCCCGGCGATGAACCTCGCGGTCGTCGTCTATGTCGCCTGGCTGTTCGGAGTCGAACTGTCACCGTGGGAAATGGCCGTGGGCCTCGGCGTTGCGCTCGCCGCCGCGCTTTCGTCGGTCAGCCTTCCCGGCTCGATCAGCTTCGTAACCTCGATCGCGCCCATCGCGATCTCGATGGGTGTTCCGGTCACGCCGCTCGGACTGCTCGTCGCGGTCGAGACCTTTCCCGATATCTTCCGCACCCTCGGCAATGTCGTCGGCGACGTTGCCGCGACCAAATATGCCGCCGATGGTGTAGAAGACGATCTTCCCCCCGAAGGAGTCGCACCATGAAATATCGCAAGCTCGGCCACGGCCTCACCGTGTCCGCAATCGGCATCGGCTGCATGCCGATGATCAAGGGCGGCAACATCCTCTATGGCGAGGCCGCCGACCTCGACGAATCGACGCGCACGATCCACCGCGCGATCGACCTTGGCGTCACCTTCTTCGACACCGCGCAAATCTATGGCCCGTTCAGCAATGAAGAGCTGCTTGGCGAAGCGATCCGGGGCAAGCGCGACGGTCTGGTCATCGCGACCAAGTTCGGTTTCCGGTTCGAGGGCAAGCAGATCACCGGCGTCGACGGCTCGCCCGCCAACGCGCGCGCCGCCTGCGAAGGCTCGCTCCAGCGGCTCGGCATCGACACGATCGACCTTTTCTACCAGCATCGCGTCGACCCCCAAGTGCCGATCGAGGAGACGGTCGGCGGGATGATGGAGCTGGTGAAGGAGGGCAAGGTCCGCCACATCGCACTCTCCGAAGCCGGCGCCGAAACGCTCCGCCGCGCCGCAAACGCCGCGCCGATCACCGCATTACAGAGCGAATATTCGATCTGGGAGCGTGATGTGGAGGACGAGATTCTTCCCGTCTGCCGCGAGTTTGGCATCGGATTCGTCCCCTATTCGCCGCTCGGCCGCGGCTTCCTCGCGGGCGCGGTGCGCAGCCGCGACGAGCTTCCCGAAACCGACTGGCGCCGCAACGACCCGCGCTATTCGGACGAGAATCTGCCCGCCAACCTCGCGATCGTCGATGCGATCGGCGCGGTCGCCGACCGGCATGGCGTATCGAAGGCACAGGTCGCGCTCGCCTGGCTGCTCGCGCAGGGCGACGACATCGTCCCGATCCCCGGCACCAAGCGCCGCGCGACGATGGAGGACAGCGTGGGCGCAGCCGATGTCACGCTGACCGCCGACGACCTCGCCGCGATCGACGCGGCAGCACCGAAGGGCGGCACGAGCGGCCCGCGCTATGGCGAGGCGGGGATGCGGATGGTGCGGCTGTAATCACGCCGCCGGTTTCGACCGGAAGCTACCGTTAAAGATGTGATCCCCGGCGAAAGCCGGGGCCCATTGCACCAGTAAATTGGCGTCGCGTCAGAACTCCGGGCCCCGGCTCTCGCCGGGGTGCACAGCGTGTGCACAATGGCGGCTCTCCACTCCGGGGCCACCGCTCCAAAAAACCACCTTCACCCCTTCGCATCCATCCGCGCACACAACTCATCAACCTTCGCCGCCAGCTCGCTGATCCGCATCTGGTCGAGCTTCTCATGCAATCGCATGATCTCCAGCTCGGCGCGCAGATTGATCTCGTAATCGAGCTTTTCGGTCAGCCGATCCTTCGCCGCCTGCCGGTTCTGACTCATCATGATCACCGGCGCCTGAATCGCCGCGAGCATCGACAGCATCAGATTGAGGAAGATGAAGGGAAAGGGATCGAAGGTCAGCCCGAACCCCTGCAGCGCCTTCGAATTGATCAGCATCCACGCGAACAGCACGCACGCAAAGCCGATGATGAAGCCCCACGACCCGCCGACCGCCGCCACGCGGTCGGCCAGCCGCTCGCCGAAGCTTGCCATCGACCCGTCGTCGTCATCGGCGGCGCGCGCGGTCGGCGCGCGCTCGGCGATCAGGCGGATGACGCGCTGTTCGGCCTCGTCGAGCTCGTCATACGCCTGCCCGAGCAGCCGCAGCGAGAGGTCCGAAATCTGCGTGTCGCGGTTCATCGCCCTCCTATCCGATCCAGCGCCAGATACCGGCCATCATAAATCCGAGCGCACCATGCGCCCAGGTCGCGGCGATCCAAAGAACAATTCCGCCAAACAGCGCATGCGGGCGCGGGATCGCGTCGGCCCATGACGCCGTACCGCCGATCTGGCGCGCATAGGGGACAAAGCTCGTCCGCGCGGCCCAGCCGCGCCAGGCGTCGCCCATCAGCCGCGCCTTTTTCGCGTCCTGTCCCGCCGACCCGACGAGCGCGAGGAAGGCGATCGTCGCCGACAATATGATCTGGCCCGGAGTCGGCATCACCATGGCATGCGCGAGCGCCCACAGCGCGAAACCCCACATCATCGGGTGCCGGGTGATCGCGAACACGCCGCGCGGCGCCGCGGCGGCATCCCTCGCGGCATGCGGCGCAGGCAGCGCCGGATTGCCGACCAGCGACCCCATGAACAATATGCTCGCGAACAGCACAATCAGCGACGCGAGCGCCCACAGGCCATCGCCGACCGCCCACAGCGGCGGCTCAGGCGGCATCCCGCGCCAAGCCTGAACGATCAGGATGAAGGTCGCGATCGCGACGATCGAATAGGTTATCTGGAACCCCCGCTCGCCGAGCCGCCCCGCGAGCCCGCCCCGAAGCGGATGCGACAGCAGGAGATGCGATCCGACGAACAGGACGCAGGTGACGATCAGAAGCGACATCGGTTGCATGGCAATTCCCTCGTCGAACAATGGCTCACCGCCGAGACCCACAGCGCGCGAATCGGACCGGCGTCGCCGATACATCCTCGACAAAGATAACAGTGTCAACATGGCGCAGGGGATTCAGCTTACGCACGCACGCCACTCCGTCATCCCGGCGAAGGCCGGGATCTCACCGGTGCGTCAAGCCGATGGGGCCAGATCCCCGCCTTCGCCCGGATGACTGGCGTGGAACCTACCGGTCGTAAGCCTTGGGCAATGCCCCTTCCTGCGGCGTCGCATAACGCTCGCGCAGGCGGTCCTGCCGCGTCGTCAGCGACTGCGCCTTGCCGTCGATCCACACGGCTGTCGGGCGGCTGCCGAGTTCGAGCGGATCATTGTCCCAGATCACGACGTCGCCGGCGCGGCCGGGCCGCAGCGAACCGATGCTGCCGTCCATGCCGACCGCGCGCGCTGGCACGCTGCTGATCGCGGCGAACGCCTGATCCCAGCTCATCCCGCTCGCGCCCGGCACACGCGCGAGGCCGACCAGATTGCCCGCATATTGCGTCGCATAGCCCATCTTGTGCGCGTCATCGTCGTCGAACACGCCGACCGACACATCGACGCCCGCTGCCTTGAGCCGGCCGGCGTTCGACTGCGTCGCGCCGAGCTGTTCGAAACTCGACGGCAGGTCGGTGAGCGGCGAGACGAGCACCGGCACCTTCGCCGCGGCGATCTCGCGCGCGACGAGCCAGCCCTCGGTCGCCCCGACGAGCACGAGCTTCAGCGCGGGGAAATCCTGCCGCAGCTTCAGCACATTGACGATGTCGGCGGCGCGGTCGACGCGCACGAACAGCGGCGTGGTGCCGTCGATCACCCGGACGAGCGCGTCGGCGTCGGCGCGCTGGATCATCGAGTCATTGCCCCATTCGGCAAGCGCGGAGGGATTGCGCGCATAGCTCCGCGCTGCGAACAATTGCTCGCGGAAGAGGAGGAAGGTCGCCGCGCGGCTGCCGCCCGCCTTCGACGCGCCATCCTCGCCGAACGCGACATATTGCAGCGCGCGCGGCTTGGTCACCATGTCCATGTCATCCGCCAGATCAACGACCGCGCCCTGCCCGGCGAACAGATTGCTGCTGCCCCCCGGCGCGACGATCGCGCGCGTGACGCCCGACGCGCGGTTGACCGCGACGGGCGATCCCATCGGGTTCAATGCAGGCGCAATGTCGAGCCCCGCCGAAAAGCGCGTGCGCGGCGCCGAGCGGTCGTTGGTGCCGGTAACGGCGTCGACTTCGGTCAGCCCGACCCGGCTGAACGCCGCGACGATGCCCGGTGTGACCCATTTGCCCTGCGCATCGATACGTTCCATGCCCGCGGGCACGGTGACGCCGTCGCCTGCGGCGAAGACCTTGCCGCCGCGGACAATCACCGAGCCGCCCTCGATCGGCGCGCTGCCGTCGCCGATGACGAGCTTCGCGTTGACGATCGCGACATCTTGCGCATGGGCGGGCACGGTGAGCGCCAAGACAGCCGCCAACGCGCTCCCCAATCCCGCTTGCGCCGTGCCCCTGCGAAGGTAGGGGTCCATCACCTGTACCCTCGTTCCGTCGACCTCGTTCGCTGGAGGCCGACAGGTTCGAAGATGGGCCCCTGCCTTCGCAGGGGTACGAGAAATGAAGGACAGGATATTCAGGAGCGCGCTCATTTCACGTCTCCTTCGCCCGGCTGGCCCAGCTCGAAATCGCTCACCGGACGCCGCTTCGGATCGTTGGCGTCGAACATCAGCGCACCGTCAATCCAGACCTTCTCGGGGCGCGTGTAGGCGCTGAACGGATTGCCGTTCCACAGCACAACGTCGGCCATCTTGCCCGGCTTGAGGCTGCCCGTCCTGTCGGCGATACCCAGCGCCTTCGCGGGATTGTACGACAGCCAGGTCCACGCCACCTCGTCGCTGACGTCGATGCCGATGCGGCGCCCCGCAGCGCGCGCCTTGGCAGCTTCCTGATTGAGCCGCTGGATCTGGTTCGCATCGTCCGAGTGGACGATCGTGCACGCACCGGCCTTGTAGACGAGCGGGATATTCTCGTTGACGCTGTCATAGGCTTCCATCTTGAAGCCCCACCAGTCGGCCCACATCGCCGAGCAGATGCCTTCCTTCGCAAGAATATCGGCGATCTTGTAAGCCTCGACCGCATGGTGGAAGGTCGACACCTTGTAGCCGAACTCCTTCGACATATCGATGACGAGCGCCATCTCGTCGGCGCGGTAGCAATGATTGTGAACGAGGATCTCGCCCGACAGCACCCCCGCGAGCGTTTCCATCGCGAGATCGCGATCGACCGCTTTCCCGTCGTCCATCTTCTTCTTGTACGCCGCCGCCTTCTGCCAGGTCGCACGGTTCACCGCAAAATTGCCCATGCGCGTCGAGGGCGCGCGGCCCTTGCCGCCATAGACGCGCTTCGGATTCTCGCCGCACGCCATTTTGAGGCCATAGGGCGCGCCGGGGAATTTCATCCCCTGCACCGTCCGCGAGGGCACATTCTTGAGCGTGATCGAGCGCCCGCCCATCAGGTTCGCGCTGCCCGGCAGGATCTGCAGGCTGGTCACGCCGCCGTTCGCCAGCGCGCGGCTGAAACCCGGGTCCTGCGGCCAGACGCTATGCTCGGACCACACCTCGGGGGTCGTCGGCGACGTCATCTCGTTGCCGTCCGAATGCGCATCGACGCTGGGCGACGGATAGTCGCCAAGATGGCTGTGAATGTCGATAATACCGGGGGTGAGGAACTTGCCGGTGCCGTCGACGACATCGGCGTCGGTCGGCAGCTCCATGTCGGGACCGCCGACCGCCGTGACCTTGCCGCTCGACATCACGATCGCGCCATTGTCGATCCGGCCGCCCTCGCCGTCGAAGATGGTGACACCCTTCACCACCGTCAGGCGGGTCGGGTATCCCCTGTACGTCGACGGATAGGGATCCTTGTTGAACTTGACCGGCTTCTCCGCGGGCTTGTCGCCCGCCGAGGCCGTTTCCTTGCCGGTTGCCGCGCAACCGACGAGCGCCAGCGACACCGCAGCCAGCAGGCTGCCTCTCACACCTCTGATCATCGATTACGCCCCCTTGGGTTCGGGATGGAGGCCGGCCGCCTGCGGCTCGGCGAGTTCGCCCGCGCCCGCAACCCCGTCTTCGCGGTCGCGCAGCGTGTCGAGATGCATCCAGCGCTTGATGATCGGGCTGACGAGCAGCACCGCCACCGCCGCGCCGATCGCGATCCAGCCGAACAGCTCGTAAATCTCGAGCAGCTTCGCCTTGCTCATCTCGCCGCCATGTCCGCCGGTCGCCTCACCGATCTTGCCGGCGACGAAATTGCCGACCGCAGTCATATAGAACCACGCGCCCATGATGAGCGAGGCGAGGAAGGACGGCGCCAGCCGGTTCATCGCCGACAGGCCCACGGGGCTGAGGCAGAGTTCGCCGGTCGTGGCGAGAAGATAGTAGAGGAAGACGAAGAGGACGGGGGTCATCATCTCGACGCCAAACGCCTGCGCGCCCCATACGAGCACCAGATTGGCGAGTCCCATCTGCGCCAGCGCGAGCCCGAACTTGGCGGGCGCCGACGGTTCCATGCCGCGCCTGCCAAGCCATTGCCATAGAGCGGCGAAGAAGGGCGCGAACAGGATGATGTAGATCGGATTGATCGACTGGAAGATCGAAGCCGGCACGTCCCCGCGATCGACATAGCGATCGGTAAACAGGTTCATCGACCCGCCCGCCTGTTCGAACAGGCCCCAGAACAGCGGGTTCAGCGCGATCAGGAAGAGGATGGCGAACATGCGGTCGCGGGCATGATCCTCGCGGCTCATCTTCTCCATCGCCATGACCGCCAGCAGAAGCACGAAACCGGCAAGCGCCACCCATGCCGCCGGAGCGAGCCCGAAGAGAACCGGACCGCTCGCGATGCCGAGATTCAGGATCAGCGCCAGCGGCAGGAACAGCATGAGGACGAGCCCGGCGATCGCCATGTTGACGCGGCCGCGCGGCCCCGCGCCGATCGAGCCGTAGGGAAGCTGGAAGGTCGCGGCCAGAATGACGTAACCGAGCAGCAGGATGCCGGAGACGAGCAGAAGATTCTGGATGACGTCCTGATACTGGACGAGCCCCCAGATCACCGCGACCGCCGCAAATCCGACCGCATAAAGTGTCCATTCGCGCGACCGGGCGAGCGGCGCCGGCGCCTCGCCCGCACCCTTGAGCGCCGCCTTGCCAAGCACGAAGACGATGAGCCCGGCGAGCATGCCGATACCGGCGAGGCCGAACCCGTAGCCCCAGCCGATGCGCTGGCCGAGATAGCCGACGAGGATCGTGCCCAGCGCGGCACCGACGTTGATGCCCATATAGAAGATCGTATAGGCGCTGTCGCGGCGAACGTCGGTCAACCGGTAGAGCTGGCCCACCATCACCGAGATATTCGCCTTGAGGAAGCCCGAGCCGACAATGATGAAGGCAAGCGCCGCCCAGAAGACGTTGATCGTCGGATCATCC
The DNA here is from genome assembly GCA_966417555.1 of uncultured Sphingopyxis sp. Taxonomy (GTDB): domain Bacteria; phylum Pseudomonadota; class Alphaproteobacteria; order Sphingomonadales; family Sphingomonadaceae; genus Sphingopyxis. The sequence continues at coordinate 1,661 of CBJKNR010000061.1, read as the reverse complement.
TGTCCGCCCGTGCCCTCGACCGCCATCAGGCTGTGCCCGACCGCGAGCAAAAGCCCGCCGAACAGCACCGCCTTGCGCTGGCCGAGATAGCGGTCGGCGAGATAGCCGCCGAGCACCGGCGTGATGTAGACGAGGCTTGTATAGGCGCCGTAGATCAGGTTCGACTTGCTGTCGCTGAACAGCCAATGCTGCGTCAGGTAGAAAATCAGGATCGCACGCATGCCGTAGTAGGAGAAGCGTTCCCACATCTCGGCGAAGAACAGCATGTAGAGGCCTTTGGGGTGGCCGGCGAATTCAGGCTTCTTGCCGCCGGCGACCAGGGCGCCGACGCTCAGAAACACCCCCAGAACGACGAGCGCGATGACCGCGATCCAGTCCCCCTCGTTCCACAAGGCCATGTTTTTCATTAAGTTGCGTCCCTCTTTAGGATAGTTTGCCGCGGCCTCCCGCCGCGCATTTGGCCGTAACACTAGCGTCAAAATTGCGTATGGGAAGAATCTAATTGCGCGCGAAACTATCGCGATCGGGCCGGATTTTGTTGCGAACCATTCGCAACACTTGCGCAAAGCCGCGCAAAAGGCCACATGGCGCCCCATGTTCAACGACACCTCCTCGCTCCTCGCCCATCTCGCCACCCGCCGCTCGGGCAAGGCGCGCGACATGACCCTGCCCGGCCCCGACGCCGGGCAGCTCCACGACATCATCGCGCTCGCGCTGCGCACGCCCGACCATGGCAAGCTCGCGCCGTGGCGCATCGTCACCGTTGCGGACGACCAGCGCACCGCCTTCGCGTCGCTGCTAAAAAAGGCGTGGGTGGCGGAGAATCCCGGCGCCGCCGGCATGGACCTCTCCGCGCTCGACCAGTTCGCGCATCAGGCGCCGACCTTGCTCGTGCTGATCTCGACCCCCGTTCCCGAGGCCAAGATTCCGGTGTGGGAACAGCAGATGTCGGCGGGTGCCGTCGGCATGAATCTGCTCCACGCCGCGCACGCGCACGGCTTCGTCGGCAGCTGGCTCACCGGCTGGGCCGCCTTCAGCCCCGAGGTAGCGGCGGCGTTCGGCGCTGGCGAAGACGACAGGATTGTCGGCTATTTCTTCTTCGGCACTCCCTCACGCCAACTCGATGAGCGGCCGCGACCCGAATATGATGACGTCGTTCGCGCCTGGGAAATTTAGTTTCAGTTTTTGAACCTGAATTGTAATTAGGCGAATTTGACTGTGCTGCTGTCTTATGGCATTAAGGCGGCATGCTCGATCAGTCCAAACCCGTGTACCAGCGTCTGCGCGACGTCATCGCCAATGCCATCCTCGACGGCATCTATCGCGACGGCGACATGCTCCCGTCGGTGCGTTCGCTCGCCGCCGAGGAAGGCGCCAACCCGCTGACCGTCGCCAAAGCCTATCAGACCTTCCAGGACGAAGGGCTGGTAACGGTCAAGCGCGGGGTCGGCATGTTCGTCGCGCAGGGTGCGACCGAACGCCTCCGTGACCTGATGCGCGCCGATTTCCTCGCCAATGTCTGGCCCCCGGTCGCAGAGCAGATGCGCCGCATCGGCCTCGACGCGCGAACGCTGCTCGATCTGACCGACGCCTGACGGTCTTCCGTCGGCTTAGGGGTGGTGAGCGGACCTTAGATCCTCCCCACTTGTGGGGAGGTGGCA
>CBJKNR010000060.1:0-12315 GCA_966417555.1 uncultured Sphingopyxis sp. | reverse complement strand
CCGCGCGCGCGTGATCGCCGACATGATGGGCGGCGCGGGTATTCCCGCCGACAGCATCGCGGTGTCGGGCATGGGCGAGCGCAAACCGCGCATCGAGACGGTCGATGGCCAACGGACACCGGAAAACCGGCGCGTCGAAGTCGAAGTGAATGGGGGACAGTGATGAAACCGCAACATAAGCTCGCCGGCTTTGTCTCGGCACTCGCCATATCCTTGTTCGCGACCTCGGCCTCGGCCGAGCCGACGAGCATGCAGAATGTCATGGCGGTCGCGATCGATTCGAACCCGCAGGTCCATCAGGCGGAGATGAACAAGCAGGCGATCGAATTCGAGCTCGAGCAGGCGAAGGGTCTCTATCTGCCGCGCGTCACGCTCGAATTGTCGGCCGGCGTCCGGCGGCTCGAAAATGCGACCCGCCGCGCGCTCGGTATTGCCAATGACGAGCTCTATCCGCTTGAGGCGGGTATCCGCGCCGAACAGACGCTGATCGACTTCGGCCGCCGCCGCGGCGAGAAACTGCGGCAGGCGGCGCGTGTGGACGGTGCCGCGCTGCGCGTCGTCGAACGCTCCGAATTCATCGCGCTGCAAAGCGCGCGGCAATATCTCGACGTGCTGCTCCAGCAGCGTGTCGTCGCCGCCGCCGAAGACAATATGAGCTTTCACAACAGCCTGGTCTCGGACCTGTCGAGCGGGGTGACCGCGGGCTCGATCAGCGTCGCCGACCTGCAGCAGGCGCAGGAACGCGCCAAGGCGGCGAGCGTGCGCGTCAGCGAAGCGAAGGAAGCGCTGCAGAATGCGAAGATCGAGCTGCTCGCGCTGAGCGGGCTCGAGGTGGGCGAAGTCCAGATGCCACCGGCAATGGCCGAAAAAATGCCGGCGAGCCTCAGCGAAGCCGTCGGTCTCACCCGCTCGCGGCACCCCAAGGTGCTCGAGGCGCAGGCCGACGTCGACGCATCGAACGCCGAAGCGAAGAAGGCCAAGGGCGATTTCGCGCCGACGATCGGGCTCGAGCTGTCGGGCCGCATCGGCGACGATATCGACGCCTTCCGCGGCGAGACGAACGATCTGCTGGGCCGCGTGGTCCTGCGCTGGGATATCTTCGACGGCGGGATCAACCGTGCGAAATATCAGGAGATGGTGCGCCGCGCGAGCGAGAGCCGCTTCCGTCTGCACGAAGCCGAACGCAATGCCGAGGCTGACACGCGCCGGGCATGGAACGCGCGCGAGACGCAGACCGCGGTGTTCCGCGACCTCGTTGACCAGAGCAAGGCGACCGACGAACTCTTGCTGTCGTACCGCGACCAGTTCCGGGTCGGCCGCCGTTCGCTGCTCGACGTGCTCGACGCGTTCAATCTGGCCGCCCCCGAATCGCGCCGCGTCTATGCACGCGAAGAGGTCGGTTACGGCCCGCCAGCGCCCGCCGAGCTCCAGCGTCGCCGCTACCCGCAATAATTTATGAATGGATTGATTCTAAATAGAAAATTTGAACATGCTACAGGGTCAATCCTCGATTGCACGTATCGGTAAAGAGGCTCCGGGCGATCCGCTGATCGCCTGCATCCTCTTCGTTTCGCAGCATTTCGGCCAGAATTTTCAGCGCGGCGCCCTCTCGGCGCTCGCGCGCGATGAAAGGGGATTTCTCCCCTTTCATCAGGCCGAGGCTGCGCTCGATCTCTGTTTTATCAACAATGAGCGTCTCTATGCGCGCAAGGTGCGGAGCTTCGCGCGTGAGCTTCCGGCGATCGTCCGCCGCACCGACGGCGGCTGCGCCGTGCTGCTCGAGGCGAAGGACGGCCAATATCTCGTCTGGGAGCCCGGTGCCGACGCGCCCGTCTGGGCCGACGAAGCGCCGGTCGAGGAAAGCTACGCCGGACAGGCGGTTGCGGTCGCCGCCGACCCGACTGCAATCCGCGCCGAGGAACGGCCGTGGGACGAGCAGGCGAAGCGCCACTGGTTCTGGAGCGAGGTGCGGCGGATGCGCCGCTCCTTCTACCCCGTGCTCGGCGCGGCGCTGATGATCAACCTGCTCGGCTTCGCGCTGCCGCTCTTCACGATGAACGTCTATGACCGCGTCATCCCGAACAAGGCGGTGTCGAGCCTGTGGGTGCTCGCAATCGGCGCGCTGCTCGCCTTTGCGGTCGAGTTCGTCCTGCGCCTTGCCCGGTCGACCCTGCTCGACGACCTCGGTCGCGACCTCGACGTCAAATTGTCCGAGAAAATCTTCTCGAAGGTGCTGAACATGCCGCTCGCCGACCGCCGCGGCAGCACCGGAATGCTCGCGCGGCGCGTTTCCGAATTCGAAAGCGTGCGCGATTTCTTCGCATCGACGACGATCGTGCTGATCGTCGACCTCCTGTTCCTCTTCCTTTTCCTGATCATGATCGCGGTGCTCGCGGGCTGGCTCGCGCTCGTCCCGCTGGCAATCATCGCCGTGATGGGCGTCGCGGGCTATTTCCTCCAGCGACGCATGATGCAGGCCTCGCTCGACAACCAGGCCGACATGAGCATCCAGCATGCGATGCTCGTCGAAGCGATCGGCGGGGCCGAAACGGTCAAGAGCTGCGCGGCCGAAGGGCAGGTGCTCGGCCAGTGGCGCCGGATGGTCGACACCAGCGCGCGGACGCAGGCGGCGATGCGCCGGACTGGCGCCGCGGCGATCAACCTTGCGACGCTCGGTCAGCAATTTTCCAGCCTCGCGCTCGTCGTCGGCGGTTTTTACCTCTTCGATGCGGGCAAGATTTCGATGGGCGCGATCATCGCGATCGTCATGCTCGCGGGCCGGTCGATGGCGCCGGTCGGCCAGCTCGCCTTCCTGATGACGCGCGGGCGGCAGGCGGTCACCACAATGGCGAGCATCCAGCAGATGATCGAGGCCGACGACGAACGCCGTATGGGGAGCAGCGCGCTGAATCTCTCGATCGACAAGGGCGACGTCTCGGTCGAGGGCCTGTCCTTCACTTACCCCGTCGCCGCGGCGCCGTCGCTCACCGACATCAATCTCAGGATCGACGCGGGCGAACGGATCGCGATCGTCGGCCGCGTCGCGTCGGGCAAGTCGACGCTCGGGCGGCTGCTCTGCGGTCTCTACGCGCCCGAGGCGGGCAATATCTTCATCGACGGGCTCGACAGTCGCCAGCATTCGCCGATCTACCTGCGCTCGCAATTCCGTTTCGTCGGGCAGGATGCGGTGCTGTTCAGCGGCTCGATCAAGCAGAATATGCAATATTGCGCGCCGGCCGCGACCGACGCCGAGCTGCTCGCGACCTTGCAATCGATCGGCGCCGATCGCTTCATGGGCCGCGACGAAACCGGGCTCGACCGCGGCGCGGGCGAACGCGGCGGTCAGCTTTCGGGCGGGCAGCGCGGCTTCCTCACCATCGCGCGCGCGCTTGCCTCGCCCTCGCGCCTGCTCTTCCTCGACGAACCGACGGGCGCGATGGATACGCAGAGCGAACGGCTCTTCATCGAGGCGCTGGGCAAAGCGGTCGCGAGGTCGCAGACGGTCGTCATCGCCACCCACCGCGAAGCGATCCTCCAGATGTGCGACCGCATCATCGTGATCGACGGCGGCCGCATCGTCGCCGACGGCCCGCGCGCCGAAATCCTCGCGCGATCGACCAAGGAACCTGCATCATGATCCCCGAACTCCACATCGGGCGCGACGGCGCTGCCCGCGCCGAGGCGCCCTGGGCTGACCGCGAAGGGCTTGCGCGGGGTTCGTCGAAGGGCCTGAAGCTGGCCCTGATCAGCCTTGCCCTCGCCGCCGCTGCGATCCTCGTCGCCTCGTCGAACGATCGCCTGTCGCGCTTCGTCGAGGGCATCGTCGCCGGCTGGACGGCCGATCCCGCCGAAACGGCCAAGGCGGCGAAGAAAAAGGCGATCGCAAAGCTGATTGCCGAGACCGAAACCGACTCGGTGGTTGCTGTGGCCGAAGGCGCCGATGCGGTCGCGCGCAACGCGCTGCTTCCCGTGTCGACGCTGCCGGTCGAGGCGGCGCGGCCCTTCATGATGCCGACCATCTCGCTCGCGCAGTCGACCAACGCACAGCGCTGTCTGACGCAGGCGATCTATTATGAGGCCGCGACCGAATCCGACGCGGGCAAGGCCGCGGTCGCGCAAGTCATCCTCAACCGCATGCGGCATCCCGCCTATCCGAACACCGTTTGCGGGGTGATCTATCAGGGCAGCGCACGTCCCGGCTGCCAGTTCAGCTTCGCGTGCGACGGATCGATGCGCCGCCCGCCGGTGCCCGCGCTGTGGCGCCGCTCGGCCGAGATCGCGCGCGCCGCGCTGTCGGGCCATGTCGAGACGAGCGTCGGCATGGCGACACATTATCACGCCAATTACGTGCTGCCGCGCTGGGCACCCAAGCTCACCAAGATCGAGCAGATCGGCGCGCATATTTTCTATCGCTGGCCGGGCTCGTGGGGGAAGCCGGGGGCCTTCTCCGACGCCTATGCCGGCGCCGAATATATCCCCGCTTTCAGCCAGCTTTATCAGGGCGGTGCGGCTGCGGCCGAGGCGCTGCCCGGCGAGGCGATCGCGGTCGAGGGCGTCCCGCCTCCGCGCGATCCGACCGACCACCGCGCCGACAATGATGTCGGCGGCCGCGTCGATGTGACGAAGGGGTGGGTACCGAACATTCCCGACCCGACGCAGGGCAAGTCGCGCTTCGACAGCCTGACGAGCCAGCAGGGCGCAATCACCACGCCCGAAATCGAGCCCGGAAAATAGTCATGAGAATTGTGAAATTCTGGCAGCGCCTTCGCGGCAGCGAACAGATCATGGTCGCGGCGGCAGCGGGCTTCGTGCTCTTCCTGCTGTGGGCGAGCATCGCACGCGTCGACGAGGTGTCGCGCGGACAGGGGCGCGTGATCCCCTCGTCGAAGGTGCAGATCATCCAGTCGGCCGAGCCCTCGACGATCCGCGAGATTCTCGTCCGATCGGGGCAGACGGTGAACAAGGGGCAATTGCTCGTCCGCCTCGACAATACGACCTCGCAGTCCGAACTCGGCCAGCTCGAAACCGAAAATGCACGCCTCGCGCAGCGCGCGGCGCGTCTTGCAGGCGAGGGCGGCAGCGGTGCCGGATGCAGCGGCGCCGACTGCGGCGACGAAGCGCGTCTCGCCCAAGTGCGGCGCTCGTCGCTGCAGAGCCAGCTTGCCGCGCTGTCCGCGGGGGTCGAGCAGCGCCGCCGCGATATGGCCGAAGCGCAGGCGACTGCATCGTCGCTCGAAACAAGCCTGCGGCTCGCGCGCGAACAGGTGACGATGCTCGAACCGCTCGCGGCAAAGGGCGTCGTGCCGCAGACCGAGCTGCTGACGGCGCAGCGCGAGGTCGTCGATATCCAGGGTCGGCTCGCCGCGGCGCGCCAGGCGATCTCAAGGTCGCAGGCCGCGGTGCGCGAGGCGGGCGCCGAGGTGCAGCGCGCGCGTTTCGATTTCCAGCAGGAGGCGCTCAACGAACGCAGCCAGCTCACGACCAAGATGGCGGTCAACGAAGAAACGATCCGCGGCGCCGAAGGGCGACTCGCGCGTTCCGAGATCCGCTCGCCGGCCCGCGGCGTGGTCAACGACCTGCTCGTCAACACGCTCGGCGGTTATGTGAATGCCGGCGAACAGATCATGCAGATCGTTCCGCTGGGCGACAAATTGCTCATCGAAACGCGCGTCACCCCGCGCGATATCGCCTTCATCAAGGTCGGCGACCCCGCGAACGTCAAGGTCACCGCCTATGATTTCTCGATCTATGGCGGGCTCAACGGCAAGGTTGTGCGGGTGTCGGCCGACAGCATCTATGACGAGATCGAACGGCAGGCCTATTTCACTGTCGTCGTCGAAACGACGAACAGCTATCTGACCTCGAACGGCCGCCGGCTGCCGATCACCCCCGGCATGCTATGCGATGTCGAGATCGTGACCGGCAAGAAATCGGTGCTGAGCTATTTACTGAAACCGGTCTTGAAGGTCAGCGGATCGGCGCTCACCGAACGCTGATTGTTGAGCGCGAGCGTATAGCTCTTCTCCGACGCCGGGATCGCCGCGAGATTGGATGACGGCTGCGTACCGCGATAGGCGTGCACCCAGCGCCGGTTCTCGCTGAACGACAGCACGGGGCGGACCGAATTGGACTGGCTGCCGTCGTAGAGGCGGTCGGTCACGTTATCGAGCACCAGCTTGCCGGCGTTGGTCTGGACGAGCAGAAAGGCATGGTCGGCGTTCGCGGCAAGGTCGCGGAGCAGCACCAGCTTCATCTTGTCGGCATCGACCCCGGCCGCGCGCAGCATCTGCATCTTCAGGATCGCGAAATCCTCGCAGTCGCCGCTGCCGCGCGCGATCGTCTGCTCGGCGGTCGCCCAGAAATCGCGCTGGCGGTAATTGCGGTCGTCGTTGACGTAAGCGATCTCGCGATTGACCCATCGGTTGACGCGCGCGAGCAGCTCCTGCTCGTTCAGCCCCGGCGCAGCGTTCGCGCGGCGCAAATTTGTTTGCATCAGCCCCGCGGGTGCGGCGCGACGGACATGGTTCCAGCGGGTATCGAAACGCGTCCGCTTGACCGGGATCGCGCGCGTTCCGAGTTCGGCCGCCGGATCATATTTCGCCGTTTCGGCGAGCGGCACGAAAATCGGCGGCGTCCCGCAGCTATCGGGACGCGCAAACGAGAGGGGAGAGCGGCTTGCGGGCTCGAGCGTCTGCCGAACCGGAAAAGCATCGAGGCCCGCGGTAACCCGAATGGCGGCGGCAGGTTCGGGCGCTGCGATGCCCTGCTGGTCGGCCCGGATGCGGTCGAGCGCGCTCGGCGCCCCGCCCAATATGGCGCGCGAGATGTCGACCCGCGCGGGCGGCGCATGAGTCGCCGCGACGGTGCATGTTGCCTTGCCGTCCGCCATGGCCTTGTCGTTGGCCAGCTTGGACGAGGCGTGGGCAGCCGATGGCGTCAGCGCGATGGCGGCAAGGGCGATCGAGACAGGAAGCCATCGCGAATCGCCAGCGACAAGATGGGCATGCGTTCTCATGCGGCCCGATTTGACGCGGCGGCGTGAGCATATGCTTCATGGCGATGGTAAACACACGATTCAGCACGTTTCGGCGAATGGGCGCCTTACCCCCCGCGCGGCTTCAACGTGAGCGGCAGGCCGGCGGTCAGCAGCACCACTTCGTTCGCGGTCGCGGCGACCGACTGGTTGAGCTGCCCCGCCGCATCGCGGAACGCGCGGGCGAGCGCATTGTCGGGCACGATGCCGAGGCCCACTTCGTTGGCGACGAGGATGAGCTTGCCCTCGAAATGGCTGATTGCATGGCACAATTCGCGAGTCGCAAGCGGCATGTCGGCACCCGAGAGCAGCAGGTTCGATACCCACAAAGTCAGGCAATCGACGAGCACGACCGCGTCCCTTGCGCTCAGTGCATCGAGCGCGGCGGGCAGGTCGCGCGGCGCCTCGACGGTGGTCCAGCGCGCATCGCGGTCGGCCCGATGGCGCGCGATGCGATCGCGCATCTCGTCGTCGAAAGCTTCGGCGGTCGCAACGAAGACGGGGCTGCCCCCCGCGGCTTCGGCGCGCGTCTGCGCATAGCGGCTCTTGCCCGAGCGTGCGCCGCCGATCACGAACAGCGAGGTCCCGCTCACGCGCCGATCTCCGCGATCCGCAGCATGGCGTCGATGTCGGCGTGCGCGGAAAACCCGGCGGCGATGGCATCAAGCGCCGCGTCGACATCGGCGGCATAGTCGCGTCCGCTTGCCCTCACATCGATCCGCGCAAGCAGCGCGCGGCGCAGCTCGGCCGACGCGAACAGTCCGTGCAGATAGGAACCGATCACCTTGCCGTCGCCATTGACCGCGCCGTCGCGGGTGCTGCCTTCGAGCATGGCAAAAGGCCGTTTCGTGCCGGGACCATGGGTTTCGCCCATATGCATCTCATAGCCTTCGACCGGTACGCCAAGCGCTGTTCCGTCCATATGGCGCAACATCTTCGCCGGCGACAGCGTCGTTTCGACGTCGAGCAAGCCGAGCCCTTCGACTTCGCCGGGCGCCCCCTCGATCCCCAGCGGGTCGGCGATCCGGCGCCCAAGCATCTGATAGCCGCCGCACAGCCCGACGATCAGCCCGCCGCGCCGGTGATGCGCCTTGATGTCGATGTCCCAGCCTTCGCTGCGGAGCGCGGCGAGGTCGGCGATCGTCGCCTTCGATCCCGGCAGGATGATCATCGCCGCCTCGGCGGGGATAGGGCGGCCGGGCGGCACCATCACGACCTCGACCCCGGGCTCGAGCTTCAGCGGATCGAGGTCGTCGAAGTTCGAGATGCGCGGCAGGACCGGGCAGGCGATCATCTTGCGCCTCTCGCGCGGATCGGCGGGGCGTTCGAGGATTACCGCATCCTCGCTCGGCAGCCGCGCCGCGGCGGTGAGCCAGGGAATGACGCCCAGCCCTCGCCAGCCGCTGCGTCGCTCGATCTCGCGATAGCCGTCCTCGAACAGGGCGGGGTCGCCGCGGAACTTGTTGATCAGGAAACCGCGGATCATCGCTGCATCCTCGGGCTCGATCACCGCGCGCGTGCCGACGAGCGAGGCGATTACGCCGCCGCGGTCGATATCGCCGATCAGCACCACCGGCACATTCGCTGCGCGCGCAAAGCCCATGTTCGCGATATCGCCCTTGCGCAAGTTGATCTCGGCGGGCGACCCGGCGCCCTCGACGATCACAATGTCGCATTGCTGTCGCAGCCGGTCATAGCTTTCGAGCACTTCGGCCATCAGCGCGCCGCGCGCCTCGCGGAAATTGCCGCTGCCGAGCGTCCCGCGCACGCGGCCATGGACGATCAGCTGCGATGTGCGGTCGGCCTGCGGCTTCAGCAGCACGGGGTTCATGTCGCTGTGCGGAAGGGCTCGGCACGCGATGGCCTGCAAGGCTTGCGCCCGCCCGATCTCGCCGCCGTCGGCGGTGATCGCGGCATTGTTCGACATATTTTGCGGCTTGAACGGCCGGACAACAAGGCCGCGGTTCGCAAGCGCGCGGCAGAGCGCGGCGACGAGCACCGACTTGCCGACGTCGGAGCCGGTGCCCTGCAGCATCAGCGCAGCCATGTCGCGCCCCCTGCGATAAGCCACAGCATGAGGCAGGCGCGCAGATAGATGGCGAGCGCGCGGTCGATCTGGTTGCCGCCCGCGTCGCTTGCCCCATCCCCGATCCACGCCTTGTCGTGCATGACCCCGTCATAGGCGATCGGCCCCGCGAGCCGAAGCCCGAGCGCGCCGGCCATCGCCGCCTCGGGCCAGCCGGCGTTGGGCGAGGCGTGTTTGCGCGCATCGCGCCACAGGATGCGCCACCCTCGGCCGCCCGCGAGGCAGATCAATAGGCCGGACAGTCGCGCGGGAATCCAGTTCAAAAGATCGTCGGACCGCGCCGCCGCCCAGCCGAAGGCGCGCCAGCGTTCCTCGCGGTGGCCGATCAGGCTGTCGGCGGTGTTGACCGCCTTATAGGCCCAGACCCCGGGCAGGCCGAGCAGGATCAGCCAGAAGAGCGGCGCCGCAACGCCGTCGCAAAAGCTCTCGGCAAGGCTCTCGATCGCTGCGCGCGCAACCCCGGCTTCATCGAGCGCGGCGGTATCGCGCCCGACGATCATGCTGACGGCGCCGCGCGCGTCGGGCAAGTCGCCCGCGTCGATTCGCTCGCCGACGGCGCGAACATGGTCGAACAGACTGCGCTGCGCGAGCGCGGGCCAAGCGAGGATCGCGACGCCGATCCACCCCCAGCCGCGGAAGGCGGCCAGCAACAGACTCTGGACGGCCCACGCCGAGCCTCCGGCGACGGACAACAGGATGACGAGCGTCAGGATACCGAGCACCCGCCGTTTTCCGAACTCGAAGCCGGCGCGGTTCCACCGTGTTTCGCAGCCGGTGATTATGCGCGCGAACAGCCCCACCGGATGGCCGACGCGGCGATAGAGTGCGCGCGGCCAGCCCAATGTCGCATCGAGTGCGAGCGCGGTCAGCGCGACCGGCTCAACCATCGCCAAGTGCCGCTTCGAGCCGGGCCAATGTCGCGCGATCGGCAGGCAGGCCGATACGCAGCCAGCGCGGTTGCCCGGCGAAGGGCCGCGTCAGGATCGCGCGCTGAGCGAGGCGTTCGAACAGCGCGTGCGCGTCGTCCGCCTCGATGAGGCGGAAGAGCGGGCAGGCCCCGATTGGCCAATAACCGCGGCGCATCAGCACCACGTCGAGCGCAGCGGCGTCTTGGCGCAGACGCTGCCGCGTGGCGGCGATCCAGCCGGCGTCGGCATAGGCGGCGGTGCCGATCGCGATCGCCGCAGCCGACAGCGGCCACGCACCCAGCCGCTCGCGCAGCGCGGCGACAATGGCTTGCGGGGCAAGGACGAAGCCGAGCCGTACCCCCGCGAGGCCGAAGAATTTGCCGAAGGAACGGAAGACGACGAGCTTTTGCGCGTCATTGACTGCCGCCGCAACGCTCAGCGCCGGATCGATGTCGGCAAAGGCCTCGTCGGCCAGCAGCCACCCGCCGCGGCTATCGACGAGGCCGCGCAGCACTTCGGCCGCGATAACGCGTCCGTCGGGGTTATTGGGGTTGGCGAGGATCAAATTGTCCGCCGGCGATCGTGCATTTTCCCATTCGGCTGCCGTGCTGCCCGCCATCATCTCGCCATGCGTGCGATAGCCTGGCGCGATGTGGGCGGTGTCGCCGCCGATGAGCGTTCCGACGAGGCGCAGCCCGATCTCGCTTCCCGGAACCGCGCAGACGTGGCGTGCTGCAACGCCGAAATAGGCGGCAGCAACGGCTTCGAGCCGTGCGAGGTGCTGCGGGTCGGGCAAGTGCTGCCAGTCGAGCGTCAGCGCGGCGAAACCGGGCCATGGGTGCGGATTGACCCCGGTCGACAGGTCGACCCAGCCGCTCCCGTCCTTGCTTGGGCCGAACCTTTGCCTCGCGGCTTCGAGCCCGCCGCCATGCCAGGTCCAGCTTTCGGTCATGCCAGATGCGCCAGTATCAGCGCGGCGGCGAGCAGCAGGCTTTCGCCGATCTCGATTCCCGCGCCATGCCCGTCGCCCGATATTCCGCCGATCCGGCGCGCCAGCCACCAGCCCCAGAGCAGGAAGACGAGCGGTGCGACCAGCAGCGACGGGGAGGTCCATGCCCCCGCCAGCAGCAGCACGGCCCAGATCACAAAATCGGCGGGCCGGATGGCATTCCGGAAGCGCGAGCCGAGCCCGGCGTGCAGGTCAGGTAACGCGCGCGACCATATCAGCGGCCCGACCCGTGCCGCAAAGGGAATGAGCGCAATCGCGGCATAGGCTTCCCGGTCGAGCAGCGCGTGGAGCAGCACCAGCTTGGCGATCAGTTGCAGCCCGATCGCGACCGCCGCGAAGCTTCCGACATGCGGGTCGCCGAGCACCGCGAGCAGCCGTTCGCGATCCTTGTGCGCCGCGCCGCTGGCGTCAGCGATGTCGCCGAGACCGTCGAGGTGCAGTGCGCCGGTGACCGCGACCCAGATCAGGAGTGCGGCAAGCGCGCCTGTCCATGGATCGATTCGTGCGGCGGCCCAGCCGGCGCCCGCGACCAGCGCGCCGACGATCAGCCCGACGGCCGGGAACCAACGCATCGATGCCGCGAACTCGTCCCCCGATACGGCTATGCGCGGCGTTGGCAGACGGGTCAGGAACTGGATGGCGACGATCAGGCCCTTCATCGGGACAACCCTTCGATCTGCGCGCCCGGCGGCTCGCCGGGCCAAACGCGGAGCGAGAGAAGAGACGCATAGGGAAGGTTGAACGCCCAGAGCTGGCGATGGTCGAAACCGCAGAGGAAATGGAGCGCCGCGCGCATCGCGCCGCCATGCGTGACGATGAGCGTCGGGACGGGGGCAAGGTCGGCGATAGCGGCCGCGACGCGTGCCACCAGAGCCGACCAGCACTCGCCGTCCGGGGGCGGGCAGGTGTCGGGATCGTCCCGGAAGCGGCCCAGCGCATCGCGGTCGACGGCGCTCGCCGCCTTGCCGTCCCAGTCGCCGAAATCGAGGTCGCGCCAGCGCGGATCGACGGCGAGCGGCAGGCCCGCCGTCGCGCCGATCGCTTCGCCCGCGGCCCGGCTGCGCTGGAGGTCGGACGCAATCAGTTGTTGGATGCCGAGGCCTTCGGCCTGCCGGGCGCAGGCGGCAATGCCGCCGGCGGTCGGCACGCCATCGGTGCGTCCCATCAGCAATCCCGGCGTTTCGGGCGCGCCGTGGCACAGCAGGTGGAGCGCGAAGCCGGTCACAGCGACGCCGACACCTCGGCCTCGGCAAAGGTCGCCATCCTTTCGTGCGCGGCG